>JACMLA010000845.1 GCA_014379815.1 Bryobacteraceae bacterium
ATCTTCGTGGCTTTCTGCGCCTTCTCACCCAATCCAGTGCGTACCAGCTGAGCTCTTCGTACGACCACGAGTGGAAGTATGAGTATTTGAGTCTGTTTCCGCGGCACTATCCACGAAGGCTCGATGCGGAGGAGGTTCACGACGCCATTGTTCAGGCAACAGGAGTTCCAGCCCGATATACCTATTCGTTGATAAACAATCAGACGGTAGCGCAAGGCACAGCTCTGAAACAGAGCGAGCCGGTGGGGTCTGCGTACAAGCTCCCGGATACGAGCGAACCGCGAAACAACGGTGCGGTGGTTCTGTTCCTTAACGCATTTATGCGGGGCAATCGTGATACCGCGTTCCGCAGCCAGTCAGGCTCAATCCTGCAGCAGTTGAACATAATGAACGATAACTTCGTGACGAGCCGCATTAAGACGACGGGAACTACGGCTTCACCGGTTCTTGTGGCAGCAACGAAGCTGGGCGAAAACTCATCTGTCGTGGAGCAACTTTGGTTGCGTTTCCTGGGCCGAATGCCCAGCGACTATGAGAAGGACAAGGCTATGGGTTATCTGAGTAAAGCGACGTCGCGCAACACTGCGGTCGAAGACCTGGCGTGGGTTTGCATCAACAAACTCGATTTCTTGTTTAGCTATTAGGGAGCACACCATGAAAAACCGTTTCGGATTCGACTGGTCTTCTGTCCGTGGAACGCATTTCTGGTCGCGCCCGCAGTTAAGCAGACGTCTGCTGTTCCGCCATGCAGCATCTGCCCTCGGTGGCTACTTCCTGATGCCGTCGCGTCCCATGGAGAGTATCGCGCGAGCTGCAGGAACTCCATTGGGGACTGCTAAAAACGTAATCTTTGTTCTTCTCGCGGGTGGCCCGAGCCACGTGGATACCTTCGACTTGAAAGAAGGCGCCTGGACTCCCTCTTTTCTGGCGCCAACCTCATTCGGCAATGTTCGCTGGCCTCAGGGCATCATGCCAAAGCTGGCGGAATCAATGAATGACATCGCGCTGGTCCGTTCTGTGCGCTCCTGGGCGGCGGTTCATGATCTGGCCCGCACGTGGATACAGATTGGGCGTAACCCTGTCTCCGGGCTCGCCAGGATCGCCCCGCATATCGGCTCGGTAGTGTCGCTGGAACTCAGTAAGCCGACCGAACAGCAGTTGCCTGCGTTCATCTCTCTGAACGTGACAACGGGTCCAGGCTCCGGGTATTTGTCCCCTGAGCACACAGCGTTCTACGTTACGAACCTCGGCGGTGCCGGAATGCCAAACAGCACCCATCGTGATGGACAGGCAGCGTTCGACCGTCGGTTTGCACTCGCTGGTGACCTGGATTCCGAGCAAAGGGTGAACGATCCGCGGGGTGCGTCTTACGTCGAGATGGCATCGTTCAATCAGAGCGCGCGCCGCCTGATGTACAACGACGACATCAACAAGATCTTCAGCTACGATGCGGACACGCGGACCCGATTTGGAAACACGGGATTCGGAAATTCCTGTATCGTGGCGCGGAACCTGATTCGTGCGAATGTCGGGACGCGATTCATCCAGCTAAATCTCGGCGGCTGGGACAATCACCAGAACATTTATCAGCGAAACGCCAACCTAGAGAACGCGACAAGACAGCTGGATCTGGGTGTCGGCAATTTGATTCAGGACCTGAGAGGGCCCGATCTCGACAAGACGCTGATCGTTGTCATGGGCGAGTTTGGCAGAACTGTTTCGACATTGAACAATCAGGCTGGACGAGACCACTTTCTGCAGCAGTCAGTGATGTTCGCTGGTGCCCGCATTAAAGGTGGCCGTGCACTTGGCGAAACAGATCCGACGGGCTCCTACATCCTCGACCCGGCGTGGTCGAGAAACCGCGAGATTCGCGCCGAAGACATCGAGGCCACAATCTACTCCGCTTTGGGAATTGACTGGACGACGGTGCGTCGCGATGACCCACTCGGTCGCGGCTTTGAGTACGTCCCGTTCTCGGACCGCGATTTATACGGTCCGATCAACGAGCTCTGGGGCTAATCAGATCCTTAAAAGTTGACACGGAGGATGAACTCGATGAGCCGTCCTCCCGGATTGTTTGTGCCAGATACCGTGAAGTCGCGGTAGGCGTTGCGCGTCTGTCCAAACGCTGAGTCTACGATGCCGGCGTTCACTTCATTCGCCGCTGAACCCAGCAGAATGTTCTGCACATTAAAAGCGTTCAGGAAATTTGCCCGCAACTCAAACGAGCGTTTTTCGCCAAAACTAGTTCGCTTCAGCAGGCTGAAGTCCCAGAAGTTTTGCCATGGTCCGTACAGGAAGATTCTCTGGCCCAACTGACCCGGCTCTGTCGGGGGCCCGATGTACGGCTGATTCCGGTCGAGGTCATTCAGGCCAAGCCCACCGACTTCGAAGGCTGCCTGAGAGTTACGAACCAGCTCCTGAGGCAGCCAGTAAACGATTGTGTTCTGAGACCCTGGATTGGATACCTTGCGGATCTTAACCAGATCCTGCAACTCCCGCCGGTTCAGGCCGTTGAGGATTACCCCGGAGTCTGCGGACGCGCTCTGGGCAACCGCTGAGTTAAAGGTTCGGCGATCACTCTCCAGATAGAAAGGTGAGCCGGACTGCACTCGCGTGACTCCGGTGATCTGCCATCCTTCGACCAGTTTTCTTGCCAGAAGCGGCCCTCCGGAAAGCCAGTTTTTACCTGGACCCAGTGGCAGCTCATAGATCCAGTTCCACTTAAAGCCGTGCCGCACATCCCAGGGAGACGGACCTTTGTCCAGGCCGGGATTGCGGAAGGTTGTCGGCTGGCTAAACACAGTCGAGCTACTGGAGAGCATATTGGTAATGGACTTGGAGAACGAGTAACTCCCCTGCGCCTGAATGCCGCCTTTCAGCCTCCGGCGAAGCTCCATTTGAAATGCGTTGTAAGTCGAATGACCGCTGTTCGTAACCAGGAAAGAGCCCCCATTTACGACAGTTGGATTCACGAGGAAGAGGTTGGCGGGGTACCCGGCGGCAGTCAGCCGGCCCATTCGCGTTGCGTTCAGAGCGATGTCGTTCGCAAGCCTGCCTGCTTCGCCCCGCAGGATCGTGTTTGCTGTAGCAGTGTCACTGATAAAGCCCAGGGATGTGCGGAGTATGGGTACATCCTGCTGGCCAGGAAGACCTGCATTCCCGAAGCCAGTTGCTGTTGGATTCTGCTGACGAGAGATTGCAAGGTTCTGCTGCGCGATACGAAACTCATTTAGAAATCCATTCTCGACGATGTTTACCTCATTCAGGTTCACTTGTCGCCAGAGACCGGTGCCGTGATTTCCTACGTAGCGAAAGTCGACGACGGTGTCCTTGTCCAATTCGCGCTGCACGCTAAAGCTCCACGACTGCACGTACCCGGGCCGAAGACTTGGGTCAAATTCATTGACTGAGTTTCCGGCAACCACCGGAAGGGGGAACTGCGGCGTTGGCTGAAAGGGTCGCGTTGGCAGAGTTTGATCGCGGAACAGGATGCTCCCAGGACTTCCAAAGATCTGTGGGAAGTTTTCCGGCGTTAGATTCAGCGAGAGCGTTCTCCCCTGGTTCGAGCCGAATATGTTGACAAAAACATTCATCCCTTCGCGCACGTTAGAAATCGAGTAGCCCCCGCGGACCACCGCCTTGCCGCCCTTGCCCGAGAACCAGGAAAGCGCTCCGGGCAAATCCGGAACCGTCCACGCAAATCCGGCAGACGGCTGAAACTGCTTCCAATATGTGCGGTAGGCGCCCTGTCCTGGCTGGACCAGATCGTAAGAGGGCGTTCTACCTTGCAGAACTCCGGGAGCGAAC
>JACMLA010000846.1 GCA_014379815.1 Bryobacteraceae bacterium
CGCCAGCAGGTGTCGCGGAAGAATGGCGATCCCGGCGAGGAGACGCTCCCCTGGTGCGTAAGCCCTGACGAGCTGAAATCGCAGCCCACGTTCGCCTGTCCGGGATACCCGAATCGGTTCACCACCAACACGTAAAGCCTCTCGCTGCGGCGAGGCAACACGGGCATCCAGGTGAACCGCAAAGGTGAACAGGACGTCGTCCGCGGTTAAAGGTTTGCCATCGGAGAACCTGAGTTGCGGCCGCAGCCGCATATCCACTTCACGGCCGTCGGCGCTTACCGTCCACGATTCGGCCAGTACGCCTTCGGTCATCTGCGTGCCGGGGTGAATGCGAATCAACGGTGCGTGAAGCAAACCGGATACGGAACGGGAAGGTTCATCCAGCGCGAAGACGGGGTTCAGGCTTTTCGGCTCGGATCGCTGAGCAACCACCAGCCTGCCTCCAGGCCGAGGCTGTGGAATTGGAAGGGCATGGAGCTGCCCCGAGGCGATCCCAGGCAACATGGCCAGAATCTTGGATACCAGTCTCCTGTTCATGTCAGGCGCATAAGTTCAATGGATGACGCTAAGACTACTGGAGACTACAAAGTAACACGCAAGCACCGCTGTAAGTGCCACCGCGGGAGCCCACATCCACCAGTAACTGGCTAGTACTTCCAGACTTCCCAACGCTGCAATCAGCCCTCCCCAGCCGGGCGTTTGCGAACTGAATCCCAGTCCGAGGAACGACAACGTCGCTTCCGCGGTTACATACTGGGGGATCGCAACAGTCATGTAAGTAAGTACGGCAGGATATGTTTCCGGCAGAATGTGATGTCGCAGAATCCAGGTCGGACGGGCGCCGAATCCTGCGGATGCGAGGACGTAGTCGCGCTCCATCGCGCTGAGGACAATGCCACGAACCAGCCGCGCCGGACGCGCCCAGCCGACCGCTCCCAGGACAAGCAGCAGAGTTACGAAGACCAGCCTCGGGTCTGAATCCAGAGGCAGAAATGCACGTGCCGCCAGCAGGAGATACATCCATGGAAGGCTTAGGAACATTTCCGATACGCGCATGATGAGACGGTCCGTTGCGCCGCCGGCGAACCCCGCAATTCCGCCCAGCAGCAGCCCGAGCAGAGCGGAAACACCACCGGCCGCCACCCCTGAGAACAACGAGATGCGCGCGCCATGCAATAGCCGCGAGAACTGGTCGCGGCCCAGTCCGTCCGTTCCGAGCACGAAGACAGGAACAGCCTCTCTGGGGGAGAACAGCTTCAGGCCGGCGGTCGTCGGAGAAAGCCAGCTGACCTGCGACATTCTTGCAAGGGATGGCGGAGCCCAGGGGAAGTCACGGTGTTGGTGCGCGGGATCATAAGGAGCAAGGAAGCTGGCCAAACCAGCAGCGGTATGAGCCAGCAACAACGCGCCGAGCGCAATGCGGAGTCGCAGCCTCATCGCGGCCCATCCTCCACTCGGATCCGGGGGTCGGACGCATAGAGAAGCAGGTCGGCTGCAAGATTGCCTGCCGTCAGCATGGTGGAGGAGAGCAGTACAGCGGCGAGGACAACCGGGACGTCGCGGGAAAGAATCGATTCCAGCAGCAGCGGTCCCAGTCCCGGCCAGCTGAGAGTAACTTCGATAATCAGCGAAGAACTCGTGAGCCCGGCCAGCGACAGACCAAACAGGCCGATGATGGGATTCATCGACGACCGGAGAGCATGAAGAAAGACTATCCTCGCTTCCGGGATTCCGAGAGCCCGGAGGTGGAGGATAAAGGGCCCTTTCAACGCATCTCGCACCGCGCTGCGCGTGTGCCGGAACACGGCGGGAAAAGAGATCAGGGATAGACCCAGAACCGCAGGCACCAGCTTTCCGCTGACCGGGCCGAGGCTCCAGTGGATCGCGGCTGTCAGAATCAGCAGGCCCACCAGCAGGTCGGGCAGGGAAAGCAGAACCGCTGTCGAGCCACTGAGGGCGCGGTCGGCGATGCCATCGGGATGCGCCGCGCAAGCTACTCCAAGGGGCACGGCCAGAGACCAGGTTAGCAGCAGAGCAACGGACGACAGTTGTGCCGTGCGCCAGGCTCGTTCCTGAATCAGAACCGAAACGGGTAGGGCGTACGCCATCGAGAGTCCGAACTCTCCACGCGCAGCCGAGCCGAGCCACCGTCCGTAACGCGTAATGAGATCCTGGTCGAGGCCGTACCGCTCACGCCACCGCTCGACTGCTTCCGCCGGGATCTGCGGGTTGACCTTCATGTCGTCCAGATAGTCCCCGGGTGCAAGCTCCATCAGGGCGAACGACAGAACGGAAACGCTGGCGAGTTGAAGCAGAGCGTGGACCAGACGGCGGAGCACAAACCTCAACGGAATGCTCCGGGCAGCATGGCGTTAATGAGTGCCCGGCCAGCCGTACTGCTTGCCCGGGATAGAAAGTCGACTGCGGGCAGTTCCTCTACAAACACTCCGTCCGCCATGATAAGAACCCGGTCGGCCAGCTTGTGAACACTCGCAAGGTCGTGAGTGATGAACAGCAGTGCCAGGTTGCGTTCTCTTCTTGCGCGGGTCAGTACCCCGGCGAGGGACGCGGCCGCAGGTGGATCGAGGCCTGCGAACGGCTCATCCAGGATAAGGGTATGAAGACCAGGCAGGGTTAAGGCCCGCGCAACACCGAGCCGGCGCCGCTGTCCTCCGCTGAGCTCTTCGGGCCTGCGTGGCAGCAAATTGTCAGACAGGCCCGCTTCGGCAAGCAGTTTCTCAAGCTGTCCCCGCGTTTCGCCGATGCCAGCCACGTCCAATGGCTCGCGCAAAATCTGTCGTACGCTCCATCCTGGATTCATGGCCCACGGCGTATCCTGGAAAACAAGCTGGACCGATGTCCGCGGCCCGTGCCACTGAATCGTGCCCGCCGTAAGGCTGTCGATGCCGGCAAGGCACCTGGCAAGCGTACTCTTGCCAACGCCGGAACGGCCAACGACAGCGATGCTCTCGCCTGGGCCAACCGTAAGATCCACAGGACCGAAGGCCCGATGAAATGCAGGTCGCTGAAACGTTCGAGCACCGGCGGTCAGCTTGAGAGGCATTCGTGAAGCCTCCCGTTCCGCAACTCCATGCGTCGACTGCCGAGGTACCGCAGCGCACTAAGGTTGTGGCTGAAAACGATAAGACTAATGCCATCCTGACGGTTCAACTCCCGAAGCAGATCGAGGAAATCGCGCTGCAGAATAGAGTCGAGTGATGACGTGGGTTCGTCCGCGATAAGGAGGGCTGGCCTGCACGCGATTGCCTGGCAAATCACCACTCGCTGGCGTTCGCCGCCGCTTAGTTGATGGGGGAACTGCCTCGCCAGCCGTTCCGCTTCCCTGCCGAAAAATCGTTCCAGAAGCATCCGGGCTTCGGCTTTCCTCCTCGACAAGGCCATAACATAGTGCGCGCGAAGTACCTCGGTGAGCTGGCTCTCAACGTGTCGAACGGGGTTGAGTGCAAGGGATGGTTCCTGCGGAATCCAGCTGATTGCCCGGCCGCGAACGGCACGGAGAGCCTCGCTGGGCAGTGTCAGAAGCTGCACGCCGCGCCAGCAGATGCTGCCGTGAATCTGGGCCGTTGCCGGGAGCAGACGGGGAATCGCGCGAGCCAGTGTCGTCTTTCCACAGCCGGATTCGCCGGAGATGCCGATTGCTTCACCCGGGCACACGTCCAGACTGAGCCCGTCCAGAACCGGCCGGTGTGCCCCTCCGTGCAAGTAGTGGACCTGCAGATCGCGTACGCTCAGCAAGTTCTCCACAATGCGTATTCTCTCGCAAACCGGCTGGTTAGTGAGGGATCCGTGTGACTGCCGGCCGGTATTGTAACTCGCGAAAGCTGACTAGTAGGACGTAGTCAATGTTGCCACCGAACGCACCTTCAACGCGACTTCTACGTAAACCTGGTATCCAACGGTGGTTAGCTGTATTCTGTTGGCCAATCATGCCGCCAAATCCTGCATGAACCTATGAGCAGCTCCGGCAGTGCGTGGCGCAATCATCCAATACGGGCGAAGCCTAGCCTAAGCCTCGAGTGCCTGTCACTTCCGAACACTGCCCACCTGAATTACCCGATCCTCAACAAAATCCTCGTCGTGGAATCTCCTGATTAGCCTCATCAGTCCGCCCGGAACCGGAATCACTTCGAGCGTATCTCTCCCAGGCGCATAGGGACATGCTTCTCAAATGCATCGCGGTCTTCCGGAGTGAACGTTTCGGCAAAGTAGGTGTCAATCAGTTCGGACCCGCGATGTCCAGGTGCTCATAGTAATCGGCGTTGCTCAGCAGCCGCTCATCCACGGCACCCTGCTGGTCGTCAGGGAGTTGTCCCAGCAGGCAACGCCACAACCTGATCTGGTCTTAGTCCGTGATGATCGAATCCAGCTTTCTTTCAATGTGTCTATTGAGTGCATGTCCGATCTCGTTCAGCGTTCCGCGACCAACATCAGCGCTTTTCCGTTTGCAGGCCGTGGTCTGCTGTGGGTGTTCCTTTAAGGCGCTGAAGCTTTTGTTCAATCTGACCGCGAATCCCGGCACTGTGCAAGGAGCGCCAAGCTTGGCTCCTTCACTGACACGACAGCCCTTTTGGCATACGTGAACGCCAACACGGGGTCTCGGAGCCAGCACCTACTCGAAGCGATCGAGTGATAATCAATGCTCTTGTAGACTTCGGGATCCGTTCAATCCAAGATCCATCGATATCACCCGGGTCCGGTTTCTCGGTGCAGGAGCTACCGTCAATGAGGACCTCTTCACGGTCAGTTGCAGACGCACATCGCGATTCCCTCATAC
>JACMLA010000847.1 GCA_014379815.1 Bryobacteraceae bacterium
AAGCCCCTGGGAGGACTCCTGAAGAGCGTCAAGGGATACGCCGGAGCAACGATTATGGGGGATGGAAAGATTGCTCTAATCCTCGACGTTCCCGGCATCGCCCAGGTCTCGGGAGTAATCAGCGACGCGATTGAGGCGATAGGGAGCGACGAAGCAGAAGCAAGTGTGGACAAGGATTCCGACAAGCAGACGCTCCTGCTGTTCCGGGCCGGAAATTTCGAGAGACTCGCAGTCCCGCTGTCACTCGTTGCGCGCCTGGAAGAGTTCCCCGGTTCAGCAATTGAGCGGGCGGCGGGCGGCCTCGTAATTCAGTACCGGGGACAAATACTTCCCCTGGTGCACCTTCCCTCTCATCTGGGTCTGCAGGCTGAGGCTCAGATTCCCGACTCGTTTACGGCAATCGTATTTGCGGATGGAGAGCGGCGGGTAGGTCTGATTGTGGACCAGATCATTGACATTATCGAAGACACCGTTGTTGTCCGGAACACCAATAGTCACCCCTGTCTGCTTGGGTCTGCCGTTGCGGCGGGCAAGGTAACCGATTTTCTGGACATTCATGCGGTGACGCAAGTTCTGGATGACAGCTGGTCCGGGGAAACCGTTGCCGATGGCAGGCAGTCGACAGTCCTGTTAACCGAAGGATCTCCCTTCTCGCGGGGTCTGGTGCGGAGCTACCTCGAAGTAGCGGGGCATCGCGTTCTCGAAGCTTCCACTTGTGGAGAGGCTCTGCACAAGCTTGACGAGGACGCCGTGCAGGCAGTGGTGACCTCGCTGGATTTGCCTGACCGGGGTGCTTTCACGCTCCTTGCCTCCATTCGTCAGCGAACCCGGACGTCGTCGATTCCGGTGATCGCGCTGAATCACCGAAAGGACACGACGGGAATGAGTGGGATCGAAGCGTTCTCCGACTGTCTGTTTAAGTACGACCGCGAAGGTATGCTGCGTTCGCTCGACCGGCTTGCTCAGGCGGTTGACCCTGCCTATGCCTCAGAGAAAGAACCAGAAGGAGCAGGCCAGAAGTGTTGATTCCTACAAAAAATAGTTCGATTGCGAGCAAATCAGTGCACCAGTACGCGACGTTCTACGTTGGCGATCTGTTCTTCGGAATCGAAGTTCATCAGGTTCAGGAGTTGCTGCGCCATCAGGAAATCACCCGGGTTCCGCTGGCTCCTGACGTGATCAAGGGGCTCATCAATCTTCGGGGTCAGATCGTGACTGCAGTGGATATGCGGCGACGGCTTGGGCTTCCCCCTCGCGAGTCGGCCGAACCTCCGATGAACGTTGTCCTGCGTTATCGGGATGGCATCGTCAGCCTCATCGTAGATGAGATTGGCGACGTCCTGGAACCGGAGGCGGAGAGTTCCGAACCACCTCCTGTGACTCTGCGGGCCGCCGAAAGAGCCATTATCGAGCGTGTTTACAAGCTGGACGGCAAGCTGCTGCTGGCCCTCAGTACCAGCCACTTGCTGGAGGGACTTTGCAGTTCGGCGGTACAAACAGGCGGCGAGTTATGAAACAGATCATTCCGGCGGAGTCCAGGATTCCGGGTATAGCGAAAACAATTTCAACAAAGGTAGAACAGATGTCAAACGTAAAACAGAAGAGCAGCAAGGTAGTAGTGAGTCCAGTGGTTCGCGAGCGGGTAGCCGTAAAACCATCCCAAAAGAGTACCGAGGCGACTAACCTCCGGAACGATTCCATGCATGCCGTAATGGCTGCTATCAACAAATCACAGGCAGTGATTGAATTTGAGATGGACGGGACAATCCTGAATGCCAACGAGAATTTCCTCGCCGTGGTTGGCTACAGCCTCGAGGAAATCGCCGGTAGACATCACTCGATGTTCGTAGAAGACTCCTACGCGAGGAGTGTGGAATATCGGGAGTTCTGGGCGAACCTGAACCGGGGCCTCTATCAGGCAGCCGAATACAAGCGCTTCGGCAAAGCTGGTAAAGAAGTCTGGATTCAGGCTTCCTACAACCCCGTAATTGACAAGGGCGGCAACCCCATAAAGGTCGTCAAGTGCGCCACGGACATAACCGCGCAAAAGCTCGCCAGTGCAGATGATTCGGGACAGCTTGCCGCGATTCATAAGTCTCAGGCCGTGATTTCGTTTGAGATGAACGGCAACGTTCTCGATGCAAACGAAAATTTCCTGAAAACAGTTGGCTATTCACTCGAAGAAGTGAAAGGCCGGCACCACAGTATGTTCGTCGATCCGTCCGAACGCCAGAGCGACGCCTATAAGCAGTTCTGGGTGCGTTTGAACCGGGGCGAGTACGATGCGGCGCAGTACAAAAGAATCGATAAGAATGGCAAAGACATCTGGATTCAGGCTTCTTACAATCCGATTTTTGACCTGAACGGCAAGCCCGTCAAAGTAGTTAAGTTCGCGACGGATGTTACGCAGCTTCGGTTGACCATGTTCGAGATTGTGCAGCACTCCCAGTCTCTTGCCTCGTCCTCGCGGGACCTGAGTTCTATCAGCGAGCAAATGGCGACCAACGCCGAAGTCACGGCAACTCAGGCAAGTCTGGTATCGGTTGCCAGCGATGAAGTTTCCAAGAACGTGTCCGTGGTTGCCGCAGGCAGCGAAGAGATGATGGCATCCATCCGGGAGATCTCCAAGAGCGCTAACGAAAGCGCCCGGGTAGCCAAGAGTGCGGTTACCGTTGCCGAATCCACAAATCGCACCATTGCGAAGCTGGGTGAGTCGAGCATCGAGATTGGAAAAGTTATCAAAGTGATCACTTCCATCGCGCAGCAGACGAACTTGCTGGCGTTGAACGCAACCATTGAAGCGGCCCGTGCCGGAGAAGCTGGAAAAGGCTTCGCTGTGGTGGCAAACGAAGTAAAGGAACTCGCCAAGGAAACTGCCAAGGCCACCGAAGAGATTGGGCAAAAGATTGAAGCGATTCAGGCTGACACCAACGGCGCGATTAGCGCAATCGCGGAGATCAGCGGAATCATCAATCAGATCAATGATATCTCCAACACGATTGCGTGTGCGGTAGAAGAGCAGACGGCAACAACGAACGAGATCGGGCGAAACGTGTCAGAAGCGGCCCGGGGCGCAGGTGGGATTGCGACGAACATTTCGGGAGTCGCCACAGCTGCGCAGAGCACGACCAGGGGCGCCCTCGATACACAGCAGTCCGCCAAAACACTCAGCGAAATGGCGGAGCAACTGGGCAACCTCGTAGCGCAGTTCAATCTCTAATGCCTCTCGCGTCTTCGCCTGCGGAAAGGAAAGCACTCCCTGCAGACGGCCGAATCCGAGTGCTGATCGTCGATGACTCGGTCGTTATCCGGCGACTCCTCACGCAGGCGTTGAGCGAAGATATGCAGCTGGAGGTGGTTGGGAGTGCGGCTAACGGCGCGCTCGCTTTGGAGACGATTCCGAAGTGCCGGCCTGATGTAGTGACACTCGATATTGAGATGCCGGTGATGGACGGGCTGGAAACGCTTCGGCATCTGCGAAAGCTGTACCCCAATCTTCCTGTGATCATGTTCAGCACGTTAACCGGTCGTGGCGCGTCGGCGACGGTGGAAGCACTGTCGCTTGGGGCCAACGACTATGCCACCAAGGCCTCGAGTGTGGGGGATCTGGACAAGGCTACCGGGGCGCTGCGGTTGGAGTTG
>JACMLA010000848.1 GCA_014379815.1 Bryobacteraceae bacterium
CCCACCACCAAGCAGTCGCAACTCTTTCACCCGGCCTCCAGAGTCGGGTTTTTCGTTTACCCGGACCCGGGTCTGAAAACGGTAGTCCGCTCCAAGTCGCCGGAGTGCCAGCGAAGTGGTGAAAAGCTTCGTGTTGGACGCGGGAACAAAAAACTTGTCTTCGTTCCTGCTGTAGAGCAATTCGCCTGTCTCCGCATCGGCCACCATGACGCCCCAAAAAGCCTGTCGCGCTGCCGGCGATGCGTCGATCAGAGAGTCAACAGGCAATTCCGATGCGCCTAACGATGCGCGTAACGATGCGCCTAACAAGGCAGCGGAAATGAACAGGATGGCGCATCGCATTTGCCTGATTGTATGACGTACACTTCGGTCATGCGTACGTCCGGACTCCTGTTTCTGCTGTCACTGACCTTGTTCGGACAGGGCACAGAAACGAAACGCGCGGCGACGGAATTCCCCGTTCAGGCGAGTTTGCCTGGCGCGCAGCTTGGTGCCGAGTTTATGGTGCGGCTGATCTCTTACGGTCGCGAGTCTTTCGTTTCGGACAACTTCCTGGTGGTGGAAGTAGCGCTGTATCCGGATAAAGGCAGCCAGATCGTCATCCGCCCGAACGAATTTACGTTGCGTGTGAATGGAAAAAAAGAGCTGCTGACGCCGCAGGCACCCCAGGCAGTAGCAATGTCGATCAGCTATCCCGCATGGGAGTCAAATCCCAACGCGGGCGCTGAGCGATTTCCCGGCGATCCTCGTGCCAGACCAATGCCCGGGCCCCCTGCTCCATCTGTTGCAGCTCCGGAGGTAGAGCAGAAAAGGCTGAGCCCAACCGAAGTGATCACTCGAAGTGCGCTGCCCGAGGGTCCGCGAAAGACTTTAGCCAGCGGTTATCTGTTCTTTCCGTGGCGCGGGAATCCCGCCAGGCTAAAGACTGTGGAGATGATGGTGACTCCGGAGTCAGGGAGTCCGGTCACGGTTCGGCTGCGCTGAATGCGACCGCGTGAACCACGCTTCCAGCCAGATTACGAGCACCAGAATCAGGACGATCAACGTGCCTGCAACGGGTACTACGGCGACCGCGCCCAGACCGTATTGAGAGATACCGTAACCCAGCATCGCTGGAGCGAGCATGCCCCCGGTGATCCCAATAGAAAAGATGCCGTTGTAGAAGCCTGGATGGTACTCCGGAAACCGATCCCGGATGCGCTCGACCACCAGAGGGTAGACCGGCGCAAACCCGAAGCCCGTCAGCAAGGTTCCCACGATCGCACCGAACAAGTTGTTCGTCAGGTTCAGCACCAGACAACCAAACAAAGCCGTTAGTACTGAGCCAAGTAGCAGCCTCATATGGGAGACCCTCGGCAGAACCCATTGAGCTCCGATGCGACCCAGCATCAGGGCGAACCAATAAGCGGTAAGCAGGATTAAGGCGTCGGAGGGACTCAGCCCAAGCCTCTGGATCAGATACACCGGGAGCCAGCCCGCGATAGCCCATTCGTTGCCAAAGTGGAAGAACAGCAGCAGACTCAGCAGAACAGCGGCGGGCATGGTGATTTCTTGCACCAGCTCCTGGAACGTAGTTGCTCTGCCGGTATGTCTTACCTCGACAACTCCAAGTTTCCAGTAAGTAAGGGCAAATCCCGCCGGCACCAAAGCTAATAAGAAAATCACAATCGAGACCGAGTAAAGATTGAATGTTCCGGCGACAAGCAAAGGAGTCAGACAGGAACCAATGCCAAGGAAGATCCCCGCGAGGTTCACTGTACCAGCGGGGTTCAGCTTATAAATTGGGGTGAGTGCTTCAAAGATCGCTGCATTTAGCAAGCCTGCCCCCACGCCAAGTCCAAACAATCCCGGAAGCCGCCAGATGTCGGGAGCCGGAGGTCCAGTCTGGCCAAGGAACAGAAGTGCGGCGCAGATCAGGAGGCAGGCTCCTATGAGTGTCGTTTGTGCTCCAGCCCGCTGTCGCAGAACCCTTCGCAGATACGTTGCAACAGGAATCCCCAGGACAATCGCGAGGAAGTAGCTGCCAGCCGCGGTGTAGTTCGGCCTGAGATGGTGACCCCATGCGGGCAGAATCGCGCCGGGAAAAGACAGAATCAGGCCGCAGAGAGACAATCCTGCCAGAGCTCTTCGCGACGCGGAGACTTCCATCTGGCGATGTGCGGTGGCCTGAGACAAGCGATCCTGAGGCTTCTATTCGGGATCCCCGAGGTGGAGAGGGGAAGTGGAATCGTTCGCTGGCATAGATTCCGGTAATACCCGGATTATACGTCAGGATTCAATCGCCCACTGTCGCAGAAACCAGAACATAACAATCCAGAGTATCCCCATAAAATGCCAGAAGAGCGTGGCAGCATCGAGATGTCGGCGGTGGCCCCGGATCGCCTGCTCGCCTCCGCGAAAGAGCAGGTCGGACGACTTCCAGAGCCATGAGAGCCAGAACACGCCTGCCAGGAGGTGAACGCCATGGATTCCCATGAAGATGTAAAACGCAGACCCGCGAGGGTTGCTGGCAACCGCAACACCTTGACGGATGAGGTCTGCTGCGCTAACACATTGCATTCCCAGAAAGAGGATGCCAAGCGCAAAGGTAATCCGCACACGGCCGCGGTACACAACGAGCAGCGCGCGACGAAGGGCGTACCGGGCTGCTTCCAGGGCAATGCTGCTCAATATGAGTATGGCGGTGCCCAGCCAAAGCAGCGAGGGAATCTGAAACCGCTGCCAGATAGCTTCGGTCTGGACCCGCAAGCCAAAAGCAAGAAGCAAGGCGGCAAAGAAAAAGGTGAGCGAGACCAGTACGATTGTGATACCGAGTTGCGGAAGTGACAGCTTCAAGCTTTGAGGATGACGGACCAACCGTGGCCGGTGCAATCTCCTCCGAAATTTGCCCGACCACGGATGGCTGTGCGCGCAGACTCAGGCCAACTCGGGAAATTCGTTAAAAATTTCCGCAACGCTGGACTCGGTCAGCGACTCCGGCCTCGCACGACTACGGGGCGAAACATCCGGACGTAGCAGCGGGCCGAAATCAAGCGACGTCATGCGCGCAATCTCTCGAATAGCGACAGGCTTCGCCCGAATCAGGTCGTCCTTCACTCCCTCAAACGATTTTTGGACGTCATCGACAAGTCGTGTTTGCCAGCGCAGGAAGCCAATGGCGCGCAGAGGTCCTGCGCCATTCCGATCCGTAAACGCGACAACTTTCCACTGGGCAACGGGAACCGCAATGTCCAGAATGACCGGATCGCGAGGATCGAGTACTGGGCCGGTAATGACGGTCATCCTGGTCCTGGCACGTTTTGCAGAATCGAGGATGGCATTCTCCAGAGCCGCCCAGACTACCTGGTTCAACTGCTTGTGCTGCGGGGAGCAATTCGTCATCAGGAAGGTGTCATCGTTAGCAAGCCTCAGCTCACGCGGCTCCCCCCATACCGGGTCCAGCCTGCGCGTCAGGTGACCAAAATCGAATGGAGTCTTATCGAAAATAGGCGCCGTTGCCTGGTCAGTTTGGGCAATTCGGGGGTCGAAGAACCATGCGTCGCCCGCGGCTTCCAAAGCCAGTGCTTCTGCTTCGCTGACCGCGGACTCCTGAGGCCGGTCGGGATTCCGATCTTTGCGGTCAAGACTCACCAGTGTCGCTCCATTGATGTTGCAAGCCGAGTACCAGGCGAGCTTGCGGGAACTGCACATAGCGATCGAGTAATGTGTGTACTTCAACTCCACGCTGCCGTCGGCTAGCTGCGCGGTATCCTCCAGCAGCGTCGGTGATAACCCCGGAAGAGGAACACGAAGACTGCCCCGGCCGAGAAACTCCGGGTTGTATCCCTGACGGTCCGCATAAAACTCGATGGGTCGCAGCCGAATCTTTGTGGGTGTGGCCTCCCGGGCAGCCACTGCCGGAGTTGCCGGGTTACCTCCCACATTTCCAGCAGTGACTGGAGCCGGCCGCCCCATGCCGACTGTCGAGGGAGCACTGATCAGTTGCAGCGCATGGACAGCCATGGCATCGGTTGACTGACGGGAAGTCAGGTCGGCCAATATGGAACTGATTCGCATTCCTTCATTCACAACCATCGACGCACCTCTATGAAGCTTGTCCGTCCTGGTGGAAGCATGGTGCAAGGCAATAACCTGCCATTGCCGGTTGAGTGCGGGTGAACCCGAGGAACCTGGCTCGGTATCGGTGGTGTAATGAATCCTGTTATCAAAACGATCCACAAGAATGCTGTCGAATAAGCAAATACGCTTTTCCCGACCTTCCGGATGTTGAATGATTACGACTGGTTCTCCCTCCAGAACTTTGTCGCGACGGCCGTCCAAAGGCAACCACCCGTATCCCTGAACCGGAGTTCCGTCGGCGGCTAGTGGACTTACAGCCACCAGCGTGTAGTCCAGTTCCGTCATCGCGGAAGTGATAAACAGGGTGGACGGCTGCAGTGCGAACCTCCTCGGCGTAAGGGGGTTATCATCAACGTCCAGCTGATAGTCGAATTCGGCTCTTGCTTCGTCCGCGCTTTCCGCGTCGGGAAGTACATGATTGTTTGTTAAAAGAAGACCCGGGGCGACAAGAAATCCGCTTCCAAAAGGCTCGCGGCCTACCATGATGCGGCACACCGCTTTTGCCGCGCGAAAGCCGCGGTCCAGAAAATTGATTTGATCGCTGTCGTTCTGCCCGGATATGGCTTCCAGCGTCCTGCCTTCGGCAACAGTCATGTGCGCGGCACGCCGGACGGCACTGGACAGACCGGCGGCAGCCATGACGCCAACCTCTTCGACTTCGTTCAGTTTGCGCTCGCGTTGTTCGGTTCGAGCCGCGTAAGCCTGTTCCGCCTGCTGCTTGAGAAATTCCTGTTTCTGAACAATCTCGTCTACGTTGGTCAAGAGCTTTCTCCTCCACGCAGTGTAAACTCGACTGTTCGCATTGCGCTCGAATGTAGTGCAATATTCAGCGATATCGTTTCATTGGGTCAGTAAACCAACGAATCGCAATATGCGAGACCCTAAGAGTGCCCCCAAAGTAACCGAAATGAATCCCGCTGCAGTGCTGATAGTCAGAATGACGATCGTCCTCGCAACGTCGCCTTTATGCGCTTCGAGCAGCGCTTCCAGCTGCCACGCAGAGAACGTCGTGTACCCACCCAGGAACCCCGTCGCCAGGGCGAGGCGGATGCGAGGTTGGGAGTCACTGGTTACCGCGAACAATAGTCCGATCAGGAAAGAGCCGCTGAGATTGACGCTTAACGTCGTTACCCAATGAGCGCCCCATTGCAGGGCTGCAAAGTAGCGGGCGAGGGTGCCGAGCGCTCCTCCAGCGGCGACAATCAGGATGCGTTCGGGGGGAGGCCAGGTCATTCACAGACGACGGTATCATTTCGGCGTGACTGCTTTCGCCCGTCTGCTACCATACCCTACGGGAGCGTGCTGTAGATCACGTCTGTTGGCGGCTTCCCGGTAATTGATCCAACACTCAATTATTGGGGTCCGGCTCGCGTCGAAGCACCGGTGTGCAAGCTCCGGCCCTCATGGGGCCATGGAGAAGCCTAAAGGTGCGCGGAGGACCCACCCTTGTAGTAAAAGGGGTCAATGACGGAGGTCGCCGTGGTTTCTGGTACGCTCCTGCCTTCTTCCCCTGTTGCATGCGAATCCTCTTCATCGGTGACATCTTTGCCTCGCCAGGCAGAAGTATTGTTGCCGACAAGCTGTCCCGGATCGTAACGGGTGAGTATATAGACTTTGTCATCGCCAATGCAGAAAACTCCGCAGGCGGATTTGGCATTACGCCCGCAATCGCCGAAGAACTGCTAGGGCTGGGCATTGACGTTCTCACGTCTGGCAATCATGTGTGGGACAAGCGGGAACTCTACGACTACCTGGACCGGCAGCCGCGAATCCTGCGCCCTGCAAACTATGTAGAGGATCTGCCGGGCAAGGGCGTGACGGTCGTACGATCCAAAAAGGCCAACATACCTGTTGCTGTTATCAACCTGCAGGGTCGGACGCATATGCCGCCCACCGATTGTCCGTTTCGAAAAGCAGATGCCATTCTGAACGCTCTGGAACCTTCGGTCATGATCCGCTTCGTTGATTTTCATGCGGAACTCACCAGCGAAAAAGTAGCGATGGGCTGGCACTTAAACGGCAGAGTGACGGCGATGGTGGGAACGCACACACATATCCCGACTGCAGACACACGCATCCTGCCAGGCGGCACGGCGTATCAGACCGATTCCGGCATGACAGGACCCTACAACTCAGTGATTGGGGCCGATAAGGATATCGTGCTTCGTCGCTTCCTGACAGGTGTGCCGACTCGCATGGAACCTGCCCGCGGAGGTGTGGAGTTGCACAGTGTCATCGTCGACGCGGACGAAGACACGGGCAAAGCGGTGGGTGTCAGGCGTTACAGTCTAACTGAGGCGGCCAGCTAGTCGCTGAGAATTCCAGTTAGTCGCTACGCTTGTCGGCTTTTACAGGTGCGTCGTCCACCGTTGCGACTTTGGTTCCTGTATCCAGCCGATTCAACTGACTGGTTGCCACAATGTCGCCTTCCTGTAAGCCTTCCAGAATCTCGACATCGCCATCGAACCGGTCTCCGACTTTTACCTCACGAGCTTCGATGGTATTTCCATTGCGGACTACGAACGTCTTGTTGGCCCCGAAAAGATACGTGACCGCGCGAACAGGCACGAGAAGAATGTGTTCATTCTTCTCCGTCGGTAGAACTACCCGGGCATAAGAACCTGGCTTCAACTCGTTCTTTGGATTGTCGACCAGAGCTTCGACCACGAAAGTGCGTTTACTTTGCTCTACAGTCGGGGAAATTCGCCAGACTTTACCAAGAAATTTGCGATCTTCAAACGCTTCCACCTGCACCTGCATCGTCTGGCCTACTTTAATCCATGGCGCAAATCGCTCCGGGACTTCCAGCCGCAGGCGGATCGGATCCGTCTTTACCAGCGTGAACAGTGGCGTATTTGGCCGGACGTACTGGCCCTGAGTCACCTGTCGCTCTTTTACACTGCCTGCAAAAGGAGCGTAGACGGTGGCATCCCGTAGTTTCTTACGCTGCAGCTCAACCGCAGCCTTCTGGCGTTCGATGTCCTGCAAAAGGTTGCCCACCATATTGATGGCCTGGTCGTAGGTAGCGCGCGAAGAACTGTAGCGCGCCTGAGCCTGGTCGAAATCCGACTGCGAACCTATGCCCTGATCGACGAGACTTTTGGTCCTCTTGTAGCGCTGCTCGGAGTCGAGCAGATCGGCTTGGGCACGTCGAACTTCAGAGGATTCCTTGATGTCTTTGATGCGATCGTTCTCGTTCTTGAGGCCTACCCGCTCCATTGACATACGAAGCGACGCTTCGTTCTGCGCCAGCAAATACTTCTGTTCTTCATCGGAAACTTTAACCAGGAGAGCGCCTTTGCCAACGATGTCACCGAGGTCCGCGTTGACTTCCAGAACGCGGCCTTCGATTTCGGCACTCACGACGGTCTCGTCGTACGGGAACATCGTTCCAACCGACTGAACCGATCTGCGGACATTGCGTGTCCGTACCGGCGAAGCCTTCACCTGGACAGGCGCATTGTCTTGCTTTGCCTGTACCGGTTTCACCTTCGTGCAGGAAGTGTCGAAAAGCAGAGCGAAAGCGGGAAGCAACAACAATCGGGCCGAATTCGATGACAAGTTCATGTGTGTCTTAACTAACATTGCCTAACTAACAGCGTAACGTAATCAGGCGAGCCGTAAGCTGGAGCGGTTACACAGGAGCTTCAGTATCCTCAATAAATCTCTCCAGAGGCATCGAGTAGATCGCCGGCCGCCCTTCCCTGTCCGTGTTGTAAAACAGTCGCTGGCTATTGACCGAGAAGGCCACCACAGCATTCCTGGCATCGCTCGCTTTGTGCTCGGCAACGGTAAGTTCACGCCGGGCAGTGCGCACAAAAAGCAGCACATAAGGTGCGCCCTTGCTTCCACTGATTCCGGCAAAAACGGTCGAGTCACCATTTCTTGCAAAGCTGACGAACTGCGTCGTTCCGCCGATCAGCTGATCTTCTCCGGTTTCGGGAAGATGCTCACGAAGCTGAATTGAGGCGCGTCCCTCAGGAATGCTCAGGTACTGAACCGCGCGACCGTCAGCAGACCAGAGCGCAAAACCAGCATTCCCCGTGATCGCCAGCCGCCGCGAACCCCGACCGTCAAAATTGACCAACGTAAGAACCCCATTGTAGTTGTAGAGCAAGGAGCTACGTTTCGGGCGGAACCGGCAGAATCGCACGGGCTGGTCCGCTTCATAGATGGTTCGTGCCCCACCGCCAGCTCTCATCGACATCAGGCGCAGCCGGAAGCGGCCGTTTCGTTTCTCGACCAGCGAAGCAGTGAGTCCGTCCTCTGAGAGAGCGAATCCACCAGCGGCCTGCCATCCGGTTTCCACCGAGTAGACTATTTGCATTCGTGTCCCCGTCTGGACAATCAGGCGTTCTCCATCGACGTAGCACAGGCTGCGCTCGTTCTGGGTAAGGCTAACGCAGGATGGGTCCAGCGATGACACATCGGTTAGCTGCCTGCTTTCTCCTGACTTGAGATCCATACGCCACACCTGCATGGAACCTGACCTGTCCGAACAGTAGATGAGCGTATTGTTTCGGGCCACGGCGCGAAGGGGTGCTGCGGGGA
>JACMLA010000849.1 GCA_014379815.1 Bryobacteraceae bacterium
GCGCGCAGATCGAGGAAACCACCTCGGACTATGACCGCGAGAAGCTGCAGGAGCGTCTTGCGAAACTCGCCGGCGGCGTTGCTGTCATCAAGGTTGGTGCAGCGACCGAGACCGAAATGAAGGAAAAGAAGGCCCGTGTCGAGGACGCGCTCCACGCAACCCGCGCGGCTGTCGAAGAAGGAATCGTTCCTGGCGGCGGCGTGGCCCTGCTCCGCGCTGCTCTTGTGCTTGACACCCTCAAGCTGGACGGGGACGAGCAGATCGGCATCAACATCATCCGCCGCGCCTGTGAAGAGCCAGTTCGCCAGATCTCCGGCAACGCTGGTTTTGAAGGCGCCGTGGTCATCGGTCAGATCCGCAGCAACTCCGCTCCCGCGTTCGGCTTCAACGCCGCCAACGGTGAGTTCCAGGACCTCGTAGCTGCTGGTGTCATCGACCCGACCAAGGTGACCCGCACCGCTCTGCAGAACGCTTCTTCCATCAGCGCACTCATGCTGACCACCGAAGCGATGATCGCAGAGATCCCTGAAAAGAAGTCCGCTCCGTCAGCACCCGCTGGCCACGGACCCGAGATGGATTACTAATCGGTTTCAAAACCTGCTTCACGAGCCGCCGCGCCAGAAATGGTTCGGCGGCTCTTTTCGTTTTCGACTCTCATCCCGCTGATCTCTTTCCAGATTGTCAGCATCTGAAAAAGACAACCATGAGTCAGGAAACGAAACGAGTCGTAATCGTTGGGGGTGGATTTGCTGGCTTCTACGCTGCCCGCGAACTGGACAAGCACGTAGGCCCGGACCTTACGGTAACGCTAATCAGCGAAACGAATTTTCTGTTGTTCACTCCCATGCTGCATGAGATCGCGGCCAGCGACCTTGAGCCTTCCGACATCATTGTCAGTCTCAATCGAGTGCTCCCGCGCGTGAAGGTACTCGCCGGCCGGGCTACCTCATTAGACATCAACCGGCGCATTCTCCAGGCGACACACGGACCACAAAACCACTCTCACGAAATTCCGTACGACTATCTGATCCTGGCTCCTGGGTCGATCAGCAACTTCTTTAACCTTCCCGGTATAGAGGAAAATTGCATCACCATGAAGGTTCTGGAAGACAGCTTCTATCTTCGGAACCATATGGTGGAGCAGCTCGAGGCTGCCAACTTCGACTCCGATGGAGCAGGGAGTTGTGGCTTGACCTTCGTAGTTTGTGGAGGTGGGTTCGCCGGAGTCGAAACGATTGGCGCTATGACTGATTTCCTGCGGGAAGCCGCCGGACAGTATGCCGAAATGCAGGACCGGAAGATTCGCACCGTTCTCATTCATGGCGGCGACAAGCTGTTGCCGGAACTGGGCGGCAACCTTGGCGATTACGCACAGAAGAAGCTAACCGAGCGGGGCGTAGAAGTATTAATTAACTCCAGAGTCACGGCATTCCGAAACGGCGCGGTGGTCTACAAAGATGCCCAGGGCGAGCACGAAATCAAAACTGGAACACTCGTCTGGACAGCCGGCGTGCGTACCGCGCCCCTCATCGAGCCTCTCGATCTGAAAAAAGAAAAATCCCGCCTTCTGACGAACGCCACACTCGACCTGCCGGATCATCCTGAGATCTTCGCCATTGGTGACTGCGCGGCAATCCCGCATCCTGAGAAACCTGGTCAGTTCTACGGTCCTACCGCCCAGAACGCGCTGCGCCAGGGCACTACTGCCGGGAAGAACGTCCTGGCCCGGTTGCAGGGCCGAGCCCTGAAGCCGTTTCATTTTCACGAACAGGGCCAGCTGGCAGCGATCGGGCAGAGAGTCGGGGTCGCTAACGTACTTGGCGTCAAATTCTCCGGATTCTTTGCCTGGTTCCTGTGGCGCACTGTGTATCTTTGGAAATTGCCTACAATTTCGAAAAAGCTACGCGTCCTGACAAACTGGACTTTCGACTTGTTTCTGGCTAAGGACACAGTGCACTTCAACATGCCCCGGGTTCCGCAGATGGATCGTCCCCGCGTGCAGGAAGCCCGGACGCAGCTCTGATGCAGTATCCCGAAACCGTGCAGTTCCTCTACGCGCTCGGGAATGAAACAAAAACGGTCAAGCTAGGTCTGGAAGCGATCGGGATTCTTCTAGACGAACTGGGGAATCCTCATCACTCCTTTCGCAGCATCCACGTTGCCGGCACCAATGGCAAAGGCTCAACTTGCGCACTGATGGCAGCGGGTCTGCGCAATGCGGGTTTACGAACAGGTCTGTATACTTCACCCCACTTAATCGAACCCTCTGAGCGAATCCAGCTTAATGGAATGCCGGTCACGCGGGAACAATTTGCTGCCGCTTTTGCCACGGTCGATGAAGCAAATGAAGGGCTGCTCCGAAGCGGTCGCCTCGAATACCACACCACATACTTCGAGACCGTCACCGCCATGGGTTTCCTGTTGTTTGCTCAGGCAGCGCTGGACATGGCCGTGGTCGAAGTCGGTCTCGGAGGGAGGCTGGACGCGACGAATGCCATCACACCGGAACTGAGCGTGATCACGCCCATCGACTTCGATCACGAGCAGTATCTCGGGAACAGGATCGAATCCATTGCATCTGAAAAGGCCGGTATTCTCAAGCCGGGCATTCCTGCAGTTTTCGCCGCACAACGCCCGGAGGCACAAGCCGTGCTCGATCAAAGAGCAGCCGAGCTCGCCTGCAAGACGGTTCACACTTGCCAGTTTGAGTTGACCGAAATCGACCTGAGCGCGCGGGGAAGCCGCTTCACGATTCACAGAACAAACCCAATTGAGATCCTCTGTCCACTCGCCGGTGCGCATCAGGTGCAGAATGCAGTGGCAGCCGCCGCCGCTCTGGAGTTACTGCAGATTCAGCCTGATTTCTCAGGAACTCACTGGCCTGGACGCCTCCAGCTGGTTCACGAGCGCCCCGATATCCTGCTCGATGGGGCACACAATCCAGCCGGAGCACGGGCACTTGCCGCGCATATTCAGCGATTCTATGCGGACCGAAAAATCCGGTTGATATACGGTGCAATGCGCGACAAATCGGTCGATGAGATTACGGAAATTCTTTTCCCTCTTGCGACAGAAGTAATCGTCACAGCACCTTCATCGCCCCGAGCCATAGATCCCTATGCCGTGGTTGCCGCATCGGACCACCCACAGATCCGCGCGGTCGGATCGGTGGCGCAGATCTACGCAGACTCCCTGCAAGCGAGCCCCGACACCCTGGTAGTCATCACCGGGTCGCTCTATCTGGTTGGCGAAATACTCACACTCATACAATAGTGGCTTCGCATGTCGCTGAGCTTCCTTGTGGCGGTCCTGGTCCGGGATCCGCTGATCATCCTCGCCACAATTGCCTACGGTTCCTTTAGCCTGCTGGTCTCCTTTTTCGATTCCGACGGAGAAAAGCAGGCTGCCGTAGCAAGGGCGTGGGCCCGGATGCTGCTTCGGATCGGTGGTGTACGGATCCGGCTTGAAGGCTTCGAAAAACTGACACCGAACACGAGCTACGTCTTCGCCGCGAACCACGCCAGTTACATGGACACGCCCGTGGTTCTTGCAAACATTCCGGCACGCTTTCGTTTCCTCGCAAACGACTACCTGTTTCGCGTTCCCTTCCTTGGTACGCACCTCACACGAGCTGGGCACATTCCCGTCGCTCAGGGCAATGCCCGCGAAGCCGTCAAAGCGATGACCGAAGCAGCGCGTCTGGTGAGAGCCCGCCAGATTAGTGTTTTAGTTTTTCCGGAAGGGGGGAGATCCCTCACCGGCTTGCAGGAATTCCGAGACGGGGCTGCATACATCTCAATCAAGGCAGGCATACCTATCGTTCCACTTGCGCTGAAAGGTACTTTCAACATCCTGCCAATGCACTCACTTCATATGAAACCAGGACTGGTGGTTGTGCACGTCGGTGAGCCTATCGCCACGACGAATCTCACGATTCGTGACCGTGCCGAACTTACCGCTAAAGTCCGCAGCGAAGTTGCCCGGATGCTGGAATAATCTTTCGCGCTATGCTGAGCCCGTATGCGGAAGTTCCTGCTCGGCATTCTTACAGGTCTCATCCTGACCGTTCTTTCTGTGATCGTTCTGGTGTTTTCGGCAGCCAGATTTGGAGAGAACCGGCCGACGATCTCCGATAACGCCACGCTGGTTCTAAACCTTCGGGGAGACGTCCCGGAGAAAGCCACTCTATCGTTTCCTGTGCCTATCCCGTTTCTGTCCAGTTCCCCCTCGCTTACCGTACAGGAGATCTGGATGGCTCTCCATCGGGCCTCCACAGACAATCGCGTTAAGGCGATCGTGCTGAACGTGGGCCGTGTGGATGCCGGATGGGGAAAAATGAACGAGCTTCGGGAAGATATCCTTGCGTTTCGCAAGTCCGGGAAGCCTGTATATGCGTTTCTGCGCAGTCCCCGGCTCCGTGAGTATTACCTTGCTACTGCGGCAGATCGCATTTACGCGAACCCGGAAGACCTCTTCGATCTCAAAGGCATGCGCGCGGAAATCATGTTCTTCAAAAACGCGCTGGATAAAGTAGGCGTGCAGATCGAAGTGGCCCACGTCGGAAAGTACAAGGACGCGGGAGACATGTTCACCGAGACAGCGATCACACCGGAAACCCGGGAGTCTCTTGGCCTCCTGCTGGATGGTATTTACGGCAGTACTGTCGAGGCGATTGCCACTGCCCGAAAGAAAACTCCGGAAGAAATCAGGGCGATCTTTGATGACGGTCCGTATACGTCAAAGCAGGCCATGAAGGCCGGACTTCTTGACGCACTCCGTTATGAAGATCAGGCGTATGGAGAGTTGAAGACTCAGCTAAAGCAACAGGAGCTGAAGAAAGTCGATTTCCGCAACTATGTCCGATCTCTGACGCCAGATACCGGCAAGAAGAGGGTCGCCTTCGTCGTTGGCTCCGGCACCATGCTGCGAGGTTCCGGGGACGACGCAATGGGAACCGATGAAGGCTTTACCTCTCAGGCCTTCATCAAGATGCTCCACACCGTCGCCCAGGACAGTTCTATCTCGGGAGTCATTTTGCGTGTTGATTCGCCCGGCGGGGACGCGTTCGCTACCGATGAAATGCTGCGCGAAGTCCGCCTGCTGCGCGAAAAGAAGCCGATGGTTATCTCTTTTTCGGACTATGCAGCCTCAGGCGGTTACTACGTCGCCATGACGGGAGATCCGATCGTCGCGTACCCCAATACGGTAACGGGTAGCATCGGTGTCGTCTTTTCCAAGCCGAATCTGCGGGGTCTTTATGACAAGCTCGGAATCCAGAAGGATTACATTCTACGGGGCAAAAACGCGGCGATTGACACTGACTATGGCCCAATGACTCCAGACGCAAGGGTAAAGCTGCAGGTAGGTTTGGAAGAGCTCTACACGCAATTTGTTACGGCGGTGTCGGAAGGTCGAAAGCGCAAGTACGACGAGATGGAGCCTCTTGCGCAGGGGCGCGTCTGGCTCGGGTCGGATGCAAAACAAAAGGGATTGGTTGATGAACTTGGCGGATTAGATACTGCAGTTGCCGCCATCCGGAAGAAAGTTGGACTACAAGAAAACGAAGCCGTCCGTCTTGTGCCGTACCCTCCGAAGCGTACATTGCTGGAACAACTCTTGAAGAGTTCCAGTGAAACGTCTACCGTGGAATCTCAGCTTTCGAAGGCAACCGGGATCGACCTTCGTCTATTCACCGATAGCCGGTACCTGCACTGGCTACCGTTTCAACTCCGCATGAATTAAAACGCTGCGCTGGAACTGATACCGGTTTCCTGCAGGGCCACGCTCATTTTTCCGAGTGCTGCTTTATGAATCTGTGACACCCGGCTCTCGTTGATACCAAGTCTTGAGCCGATGTCTTTCATCGTCATCTCGTTGGTGTAGTACATCGTGACCACCTGACGGTACCGGTCCGGCAGACACGTCATCGCGCCGTCCAGAGCAGACCGCATCTGCTGTCGCGCACACATGGAATCCGGCTGGGAGTCCGGGGTACCCGCGTATTCCGGCTCCGGCAGATCCTCGTGGTCCGTAGACCGTGTATTTGCGGAAACCAGACCGGTGTTGCGCAGATCGACCATCATTTGACGCCAGCGGTCCAGAGTCACTCCGAGACGCTCCGCCATCTCTGCATCAGACGGTGAGTGACCGAGTTCGGAAGTTAGCTCGCGGGATGCGCTCTCGTACTGCTTATGGCGCTTACGCAGGTCGCGTGATGCCCAGTCCAGCTGTCGCAGGCTGTCAAGAATAGCGCCCTTGATGCGATGTTTTGCATACGAAGAGAACGACACCTGCTTCTCCGTGTCAAAACGTGTTGCTGCATCAATCAAGCCAAGAACACCAGCATGCGTCAGATCGTCAGTATCTACGTGAACCGGAAGCGTCTCATGCACCCTCAACGCAATCGATTTCACCAGGGAGAGATTCTGGAGTACCAGCTGATCCCGTTTTGCCTTGCGCGCTGCACTAAGCTTCACCGGCAAAGGTGAAGTGTTTGTTCCCTTCTCGCGAGTACCTGACCGGGAGACCGCGCTGCTGTTTTGATTCATTTCTTCTCCACCTCGAAACTAACGTTCGATGAATATGTGGGAAGACCCTAAAGTAATTCTCCTGATTTTGCTCTGAATGGCGTCTGAGTTTTCAGCGCGTGCAGATATTGGATTATCTGGTCCTGGGAGCATGGACAACAGGGGGGATGGACTTCCCGCACAGGGGTGCAGGACCAGGCTATTGGTACTACTTGACGTTGTATTTGAAGACGAATTGCAGACGAACCTGACCGCCTTTAAATTCAACAGGCAAGGGCAGAAATGGATTGGAAGCGCTGATACTGGCAACGGCGGCCCGGTCCAGAGCTTCTGCCCCTGAAGGCGTAGCAATCACCAGCTTGGGGACGCTGCCGTCGCGGTTAATCGCGAATTGAATAATCGTGCGACCCTGACGCCCAAATCGCGCGCTTTCGGGAATAACGGAAAACCAGTTTCGCCTGACAGCAGTAAGAACTTTCACCAGATAAGGCCAGAAATCCACGCCTTGCGGGTCGCTCAGGAGTTCGACTGCGCTTCCCAATTTTCCGGGCATCGGCAGCGAAGGCGAGGTCGGCATGGCACCGGGGGCTGCGTCCTCATCTCCTACGATCAGCCCTCTTCCGGCACCCCGCGCGACTTGCCGGGCAGCTTCTTCCACCGACGTGCCCGGCCGGGTAACCTGAACTCTTCCTACCCCCACGGCCGATCCACCGGTTTCCGCACCAGGCTTCTCAAACGCCAGCTTCGGTTTCTCCTGAGCCTGAATTTGTGGAGGAGGTACCGCGATATCCCGCCCTATGGCCGGCGGAGGAGCGTTAGTTCGCAACTGCGCGGAATCCACCACAGGTGGTGCCATCGCGTCGGGTACCGCTGGTTTAGGCGGAGCCGGAGACACGCGATCTGGAAGTTTGAACTTCTGACGTGGAAGCGCCGCCGCGCC
>JACMLA010000850.1 GCA_014379815.1 Bryobacteraceae bacterium
GGGAGCCATGGATCTCAAATGAGAAGCCCTGTTCAGTATTGTTGGAGTACACCAAAACTGCCCAACCATTCCGTAGCTTTGGCTGCAGCCACGCCCAGAGTTCTTCGCGAACGAGGGCTGAGATCTTGCCAACAAAAACACCTGCGTGCAGCTCTAGCATCCAGCGGCTCAGTTCGCCACGAACAGAAGGCGGTACCCGTTCCATTACGATCGTCACCATCAGCTTTGGTCTCCTTCTTCAAGCTCGGCGTAATTTACTCCACCTTCGACCGTACCCGTACTGTCCCAGAGATTGCCAGGCGCAGCAGCGTTGCTATCAAAATACGCCTGGTACGGTCCTAATTCCGCTTCGTCTATATCCATGAGTCGGTCAATGTCTTCGACAATCCGCTTGAGCAACCGAGATTCGTGAAATATATCGCGGCATCCCTTGCGAACTCGTGATTCCAGGTTGTGCGGACCCTGCGCCGTCGCCTGAAAAGCCACCGGAATTGTCAGATCTGCCTTGTAGAGATCAGCTACGTCATAAACAAATGACAGCATTTTGCCCGTGTGGACGAAGCCGATGGCAGTTGAGTACCCGGCTGCTACGATCGCCGCCTGACAGACGCCATAAAGGCAACTATTGGCTGCTGACAGGGCACGGTTGATTGGGTCAGCCTCTGCCCAGTTTTCCTGCTTGTAAGCTCGACCGCTCCAGGGTACCTCGGTTTCCCGACTTGCCCTGGCATAAGCTTCGCGGACTCGCACTCCTTCTTTTCCACGGATCTGCTGGAGACTGAGGCCAGGGTCCAGCTTGTCTGAAAACCGTAGCTCGTACATTCGGCGCACAATCGTCAGGCGCAGGGTTGGGTGACTGGCCAGTGCCGCCTGTTTGAGCAACCGACGAGAGTCGCGGGTCTCACCGAGCCCCTAAGCATAGAATCGAACTCCACCCTCACCGGTCCAGGCGATGAGACAGCCATTCTCTGCAAGGGTCCGTACCGCCGCATGGGTTATAGATGTCCCCGGCCCGAGCATGAGCAGGGTGACGGCAGCACAAGGCACGGGGATCTTGCTGCGTTCGTTCACTAGGGCAATCGCCTTGTCGTCCTGCTCGATCCGGCAGAACTCGGCATATAGATAGCTCCAACTGTCCCGCACCTTCGGCAGGATACGCAAACTCTTGAGCATGGCAATTTCTCCAGTACGTTTGTTATCGCGCCTTACGTTCGCTCTGCCCGTAACCCGAGACGGCAGTCGTATGTGATGTAGTACGGACCCACCTGAGCAGGAACAGTTAGCAGCGCCAGATCTCGCAGATAAGCCACCTGCCGCCAGGACGACGGCTGATGCAAGGTTCTTCCACCTTTCTTCTGCTCCGCACGCAACTCGTGGATAAGGCCAGGATTTGAGATCTTCACTTGACAGCGGAGGATGGAACGGAGCACATCTCCCTGAGGTTTGTGATCGAATGCGATTTCTCCGCTACCAGTGTTGAGAATCACAGCCTCCGAATCTTCTACCAGTCGGGTAAAGGCTTCTTCAGGTTTGCCACCGTCGTTTAGTTGTGGCGCAGTGAGCACCCAAGCGCGACAGTATTTGTCACGTTCGGGAATGACCATCTGTTTAGCCAGATCTCTAAGTCCTCGTTGCCAATTGTCCATAGCGGTCAGGCTACACTCCCAGTCTTCACGCTCATTTGCGTTCAATCCCTCCAAGGTGGTGCGGTCAGCAAAATTGTAGGCCGCCTCAATTAGTGAATCGATCTCGGTAGGCAGAATCAGGTCGTTACGATGGCGCAGCAGGTACCAGGAACGCAACAGGGCGTGACGATCGTAGACCCGTCGTTGATAACTGCCTTTGCCGGGGCGCGATTCGATATCCTCTCCAAAATTGGGTAGGCCGTTCTCGTCCTGAGTAGGTTGAATCAAGTAGAGCACTGGCTCGGACACCCCACGGTATTTGCGGTCGTGTCGCCAGAGACGACCAATACGTTGAATCAGCAGGTCGATCGGGCAGAGATCCGAGATCAGCACATCAAAGTCAACGTCAAGGGACTGCTCAATCACCTGGGTAGCAACCAGCAACGAAGCAGGCCGGGGCGGCTCGTCATTCCTCTTGGGTTTGCCATAGCGAAGATGGCACTCCTGTTCAATGCGCTCACGATCCTCCTGAGTAAATCGGCTGTGAAACACCAGAGCGTCCGCAAATTGCTGAGCAGTTGTCTGACAGCGCCGGACAGAAGAGCGGATAATCGCCGTTGGCCCGCGACCGAGCAGAGCGGGGATGTCTGCCTCATCAATCCATCTGATGTGAATGCGTCTCTTTCGATTGACTTCGGCTACATCGAAGGTCTCTACCTCTATCCGGTCCTGGCTGTAGACAGTGAGCCGGGGGTACGTCTGCTCAGGAAGTTTCGGGGCAGACTGGCCCAGGCCGCAGGCATAGCTCTCGACCAAGCGCTGACGCTGTTCCTGGCTGAGGGTGGCACTCAGGACCACCACCGGGCTGCCGAGAATAGCACACCAGTGAACAAGCCGATCTACCAGCCGCGAGGTATAGCTGTCGTAGGCATGAACCTCATCAAGAATCACCGTCTTGCCCGCGAGGCCCAGGAGACGCAGAAACTGGTGACGCTTGCGCAAGATGCCAACCAGTGCCTGATCAGCAGTGCCGACACCCCAGGGAGCCAGCAAGGCGCGCTTGCGATGGACAAACCACTCGCTCGCTGCCGCACCCCCCGGTTTATCCTCTTCGTCGTACACCTGATCCAGACGGCAGATCGTCTCGCTGAAAGACTTATCAAGTCGAGCTGCGGAATGCACCAGCTGGACATTAATTCGCTGGTCAGGGTACCAGCACTCGATGTAGTCGCACAACCGCTTATAGAGAGCATTGCCGGTCGCCTGAGTTGGCATTCCGATGTAGGTGCCTGGCATATCACTGACGCTATTCCAGTGCGCAACGGTCAGGGCGGCCTCAGTCTTGCCCTCACCTGTGGGAGCCTCAACCACGTAGAGGGCAGGCTGGCCCCTGAAATCTCTCATCCGGGATTCCAGGAGTGTCTGCAAGCCGCGAGGCTCGAACTTAAACAACTGGCTGAATTCCTGCGGTTCGGTGTGGGGCTGCCAGGGTAGCCAACCTGTTCGCTTGAGGGCAGCCAGCGCCTTGTGATCGAGATCAGCAATATAGGCACCAAGATCCAGATTCTCCCCGGCGTAGGGGAAGCTCTCGGCGTCGCTTGCGATCCAGTCGCTCATGGTTGTGATCCCAGCCAGAATCACAGCTGCCGCAGGCTCTATGACCACCCCGGAACTTGCATCGGTAATAGGAAGAGAACAGCCCGCAATGCCACAGAAAGTGGCGAGGGTGGCGAGGATATCTGTGCGCCAGGCCCGCCACTGCGGCAGGGTGGGGTCATTGCCGATGGCGGCCTGGTTGCGCTTGCTGGGAGCCCGGTTGCGCCGATTGAAGAACCCACGGCTGCCTTGGGCCTGCGAGCCCACCAGCTTCTCGATCTCCTCTGGGCTGGGGATGCTGCCGTGATGCCCGCCGACGATCGCCGCTAGTTCCCCAGCCACCTGCTCATCGACGCCGCATTTCTGCAGAAACTCCGGCAAGGTGCAGGCAGTGACAACGCCGTGGGGTGGTTCTTCCAAGAGTTCCAAGTCTCGCCAGTTGGCATAGAGAACACCGCCCCCCAGTTGTTGGGCGCGCTCCAGGGCTGAGGTTTTTGGCTTGAACTGGAAGGGTGGAGCAGCTTTGCCAGTATCATGAGCCCCCGCCAGGAAGCTCACCCAGGCGCGCAAACTTGTTGCATCAAGGCGAAGCCCACGCTGCAATCGCTGTACCGCCGCCGGCGGCAGGCAATCTAGCAGGTGGCGGCAGACAGCAGCGGTGTCAAGAAGGTGGCAGACAACCGGATGGGTAAGGCCCTTATCACCGGTCTTCGCCCACAAGCTGGTGAAGTCTTCCATTACGCCTCCTTTGCCTCAGCAGCGGTTTCAGCAGGTGGTTCTATGAGAGATTCAGCACCAGATTCTGAATCAGCCTCGGGCTCGACGCACCAGAAATCCTTTGCCCAGCGCAGTTGCGCCTTGTGATCAGGGTACTGCCAGCGGTCTAGGTCAAACAGCAGTTCTCGGAAATCAACAGGGATCTTTGCTCCGCGTGCCTGGACAATAAGGCTGTGCAGAGGCGAGGTCAGAGCCTCCTGCTCCAATTGCAACAGCAGTTCCAGGCGACGCTCGACTCCCTTTGCATTCACATCGGGATGGTTTGCCAACCGCCTGAGTGAAGCACCGAAGGATATCGGCTCCTCGGGTAGAGGGCAGGGATATTCAGCTACCAACCCGGCTACTCGCAGAAAGAGTTTTTCCCATATACCTTCCGAACTGGGTAGGTATCGCCGTGCTCGGATCTCAGCTTCGGGCAGTTCGGTAAGTAGGGGACGCAGGGCGCTGCAGATCGCACGGTCCTGACAGCGGGTGATCAAGTTGTCTGCCGCCTTGCGGCAACGTTCGTGGCGTTTAGAGGGAGTAGCAGTCATGCAGCTTTTTCCTTGGCGACAGTGTGAATAGCCTGGGCGAAGAGGGATTCGACCACGGCTCGACTACGGAAATCGGGCAGAGCAGTGTGCAGCATTTTGGCAAGTTTGAGGGCGTGCTGGCGTAGCTCCTGCCGCCAACGCTTCAGCACTGCCGGTGCCTGCTTTTGGTCTGCCACGTCGAGCATCAGGCGCGGAAACTTCTGAGCGATGTAGGTGTGCATTGCGGCCTGCAGTGTAGGCATCTGAGCGATCAGGATTTTCTGGGTGCCCCTGTCCAGCCGCTCCCCGGCACGCTTGACGGTGACGCTGCCAAAGACCTTACCAAAGTCGCGAGCGAGGGCAAGCGCCTCCTCTACCCACCGCCAGACATCGACATCTTCGAGGACGGCCTCCGGGATGGCGAGGGCATCGTCTACCCAATGCACAGGTTTGGCGGCCTGAGTGCCCCCGGCGTGGGCGAAGCCGAGGATGCGTACTGGTTGTGGGTCCAGCAAGCCAACGGTTTGAATGAGCCAGTTGAAGATCTTTGGACGCTCACGCTGCTCGACAACCGTGTGGAGTAATGCCTCGGAATCTTCCCAGACCTGCCGCTCAGGGGAGAGTGGTTTGGGAAACCAGCCCGAATCGGTAAGCCGGAACGCCTGGTGGTGATCAAAGTTGACGTTTGCAAGAGGATCCGGTTTCCAGCCGGAGGCAAGCCGCAGATGCGTCGCCCGATCACCCGCCCAGCTCAGCAAGATCCGCCGCTCACAAAAGGTCAGCCAGTCCAGGTAGCCTTTCGGATAGCGTTCACCGCTACCGATCGGCGTCTGGCTCTCCCAGACAGGCAGGTCAGTGTCCTCGGGTTCGTACTCTGCCAGGTTCAAAAGCAGCGTTTCCCGAAGGCAGGTTCCGCTCGGAAAGACGTGCCTCCCCTGGGTCCAGCGTCCTGGACCAGCCGTGACCAGGTCGCTCTTGCGCCCGCCCAACTCCAGCGACTGCATTCGCAACAGCTCCTGGGCCGCATCCGCAGCAGTGAGCCAGGGAGTGTCTCCCGGCTTGAACCAGATGATCGGCGTATTGGCATCTTGGTAGACGGCCTTGCCAATCGCGGTCTCACCGACGGAACCGGCGATGTCCGGAGACTGCAGGAAGGGCCGTTCCGGGTGCTGCAGGTCGAAGCGCTCTGCCCATTTTTCCAGATAAGTGTAAATCTGGGTACCCAGATCGTCCTGCTCCCAGAGCTGTTGGTAAGCAGAAGCACTCCTGGGACCGCGCAGGGCGGCATGGACGATAGCGATCAAGAAGCGGTAGAGGGCAATCTGGCGGGGTGGGTTAGCAGCACTGACATCCTGAATACTCTCCCAGTTTTTGAAGAGAGCGATCAGGCCGACTTGAGCCAACCTCCCAGATTTGCGCACGGGAATCCAGGGTTCATACAACAGAGAGTAGGTCATGATGCAACCTCCACCCGCGCAATCTGCATCAGGCCACATCCGTAGGCGCGGCTGCGACCAAAGCCCTGCGCAACAACCTCCATAAACCTTGCAGGTTCAAGCAGGCGTAGCTGGCCTGCAAAGCTGGTCGGAAGAACCTTCCAGCTCTGGGACTGGCGGGTGATGTTCAGGGGAGCATCGCCTCGGGTGACCAGTTCGACAACCTCGGCCACATCGGTGAGCCGGTCAGTCAGCCAAGTAGGCAGTTCCTCACAATCACGTTGGAATCGACGCGATTTGCCGTTCTCGTTGCGCGTCGATTGCTTGTTGGCATCGGCCAATAGCCGGAAGGCCAAAGATTGGCCGACCTGCAGCCGAGAAGCCAGGTCGATTGTCTTAGTCTGGATCTCCAGTGCATAACCTTTGGGCCACAAATCGAAGCGCGGTTCGATTACCGATTGGACAAATACGGTGCTCTGTTCCCAGCGAAAGAGCGCTCCTGCTTCTGAGCGCTTGCATTCGGGAAAAAGACTTTCGATCCGCCGGTGGCGCTGATAAGCGTTGGCCAGATCGCCCCGCAGAGCTACGTGGTTGAGGGCGAGGAGGATTCGAGTGTAGAACATGATGTTTCCTCAATAACGGTTGAGCGGACAAAACGCGGAGCGAACAGTCGCCCCTGAAAATCGATGGGTGAATCCATGCGCAGGCTGCCTTCAACGGCATCCTCCAGTTCGAGGAGCAAAGGAGCGTTATCAGGGCGGAGGCGGCGAAAATTCCGCAGTGCCTCTTCAAGAGGCAACTCGACCAGCCCATCGGGCAACCAGGGTGAAGCACCAGGCAAACAGCTGCGACGTCCCAGAGTTAACAACCATCTGGGACGCAGCAGAGCCCCGTGAATCCGCTCAAGCAGTGCGCGCTCTCCCTCCAGGCCGGCCAGGAACGTTGCCCCAGCCAGGTAGTGGCGGTCGGTGATCGTCGTGCTCTGGGGCTCTTTTCCGGCAGCGTTCACTGCACCGGAGACCGTATGAAAGTCGATCACCAGTTCGCCCGGTTGCTCGACGCGCACGCCGAAGTGCATAGCATTCAGTTCACCCAGAGCGTTGCTGTCGCGGCGGGGAAAACCAAGGGCAGCACCGACCAGGCCCAGCACGGCGGACTTGGTTGGTATCTGCTGCGTGGGCCGCAGGTTGAAGCGCGCCGACCCACCCCAAGCTTGTAACGGCCCGGACAGTTGAATGAGGAGGGTTGCCATGCTCAACCCTCCAGTTGGGTCTGGATCTCCAGGAGCAGGTCCACGTAGTTCGGCTTCAGGTGAGACTTCAAATGAGCCAGCTGCTCGTGAACTTCAGGATCGGCAACAGCCCAAGTTCTGGTTTCCACCAAACCAGCAAGCAGGGTGTGCTGGTTGTGCCACCAGGAATCAAGCTGCTTTACTGAATTAATCAGGTAGCCGCCCCTCTCGCCGCGTGCGGTCGGCTTCTCGAAGGCGACCGCACAGTTGAGCGGGCAGGCTTCGGTCAGTTCGGCGACCACTACTGCCGGAAGTGAGCGGTGATGGAACTGATGAATGTACCCTTTCCCACGCGGTGCGGTAATTAGGGCTTTCAGGAAATGGTTGACAGCTTTTGCTACATCCCCGTCCTTGCCCAGATTTTCCCGAAGTGTGCTCAGATCAAGCGCGCAGGAACCGGCGTATACTCCGCTAGTCTGGGGCCGATCTCCCATGTGACCGGCGCCGCTGCCTACGTCGTCGTCCTCATCGTCACCAGACGATTTGCCAAAGTCATCCAGCGCTGTCCAGAAATCGGTTTCCACGGCTGCAGAGTGAGTTGTTTCCATATGGCTGCGGGCGAGAGCCCCATCGATGCGCGCTTCGTTCAGGCTTGCCATAAAGCGGCCAAACAGGGCAATGTCGGCAGCGGAGCGGTTGTTCTCGATGAAATTTTTCACCCGCTTATGCAACTCGCCTAGGTCCGGTCCCGGCTCGGAAGATTCTCTTGCTTTTCCTTTTCCCTTCTTCCCGCTACTGAGTTCCAGTGAGGGCGCACCTTTGCCTGCTTCCAGAGCAGCCTGCACGCCCGGACGGAGAATTTCCAGAGCCTGATCCAAATCGAGCTTGTACCGTTGGGCGAGGGCGACCATCTCTTCGAGTTCGTTGCCGGACAGGAACATCAGCACGTCCGACTGACCACCCTGAAAGGTGTTCATGTCCTTCGTCTTGGCACCTGTGCTGCTCAAGATCAAGAAGGCCAGAGTCAGCGCGTCGTTGCGGTTGTATCCGTACTCCTCACTCAAACGCTGTGCTATCCGGTCCGGCCATAGACGTGAGCGAGTACCGCTGTCGCCATCCCAGGTGCGATTGAATGTCTCGCGTACCTCCCGACTCCAACACTGAGAGCTGATCCGACCACGGATACTGCCACCGTAATAGGTGGTCTTTGGAGCACCCGTGCGATCACGATTCGGGTTCGACACCGGCAGCGTTTGTAGCCAATGCACCGCGAGGAAATTCTTCGTTACAGACATGATTTTTACCCCGAGCGAATGTTTACGTTCAAGCGGAAGGAACTCGGACAATTAGATGGTTCCGAGAAGCTTTGCTCATAGATTTCAGTGAAGACCGCTACAGAATGGGGCTGAACCCATCGCGCAGCACTCAGGAGGCGCGAGCGGCAACCTGCAAAGCTCACTTTTTTGAGAATAGAGAGCTGTCCAGCTCTTTATTCTCTTTTATAGAGCAGACTCAAAAAAATATGCAAGCAGTGGTTGCTTGTACATCCTGAACGCCGAATGGCCACGAATGAATGCTTACCCTGGTCATTCGTCGGTAGAATGCTATCAGCCCTATCCCTACCAATGTAGGGGTGTCCCTCAGTGGTTGCTGATACGCGATTACATTGCTGTTTACTCCCCACCTTAGTGGGGCTGCATCGTACTTCAAGACCGAGAGCTGGCTGCAATAGTACAGCCAGTTCAGAATTATCTTAGTAGTGCAGCCTTGATTGCACCAGCAGCGTTTGTAGCCACTGGATGGAAAGGAAGGCTGGAATCCTATACTCTGTCATACGGTCTTCTCCTGAATAGTGGCGATGGTTTGGTCATTGAACGAACAGTTGACAGTCGAAGAACCTTCGACTTGATCTGATACTCGCCCTCCGGGTGTGCAACGCCAGTTCATAGGGGGTATGCAATTTTCTTTCACACCCTCGGCTACTCGTTTTCGTACTGTTGGGATAGTTTGGCAACCTCTTCGCGCATCATCTCCACGAGAGCGGGCGGTTGCTCTACCCGTGCCTCTGAGCCATACCCCAGAACCCAGCGGCGCACTTCCGCCAAGCCTGATACCTGCATGTGTAGGGTCAGAGAGCCGTCACTGTGCTCTTCGATGAGCTGGCTGGGATGCCAGGTACGCTCCCGGATGAACGGGGCAGCCTTGCGTCTAAAGCGGATGGAGACGTTCTGAGGTTCTCCGCCCGCTTCGATCTGAAAGATCCGTTCAAAGTATTGCTGTGGGTGAAATTCCGGATCACGCTCGAAGTAGTCGTCCGTTACGCGTAATGCCCGGATGCGGTCCACCCGGAACACCAGGATTTGCTTCCGCCTATGGCAGTATCCAACCGTGTACGGGTTTGTCCCTCGATACACGTACATAAGATAAGCATCGAACTTGCGGGTAGAGAGTGAATCACTGGAAGCCGTATAGTAGGTCATCTCCACAACCCGCTGAGAACGGCTAGATTCCAACAGTGCTTTCCAGTATTCAGGATTAAATTCCAGCAGTGCCCCCGCGCCAAATTGAATTCTTTCCTCAACCACCGTCTGTAAATCGGCCCAAGTCTTCTCGGGCATTCGCCGTACCAATTGGTCAATTGCTGACTGCAACTCCTGAGCGTAGGCAGCGCCCGCAATCCATCACTGCCATCCGCAGGGGCGAATCTCGTTGTCGGCGCGGGTGTCAACGGATCCACGTCACTGGCTAACAGTAGCCTCGATTTCGAAAGTTTCATCGACACCTACGTCCTCACGAAAATGGGCGTGAAGTATCTCAAGGAAATCGCCCCCGGTGTCGACTTCGCGAAACAGAGCGATGAAGAGCAAGCCCGCCTCGCACTGGAGGTCTTCTATCTGATTCTCCGCGACGGCGGGCGCGACTTCGCCAAGGTCGGCATCTACAAGTCCGCGAAAAAGGCGATCAAGCTGCTCTTCGGCGATGAGCCGCGGATTGGCGAAATCTTCGCCCGTGGCCGCGACATCCGCA
>JACMLA010000851.1 GCA_014379815.1 Bryobacteraceae bacterium
CTCCGGGGTTCACCGACGAGATCATCCACCTTTTTGTGGCGGAAGGTCTGACCAGTGGAGCGGCTAATCCAGAGCCAGACGAGTTCATGGAGGTCCAGTCCCATGCTCTCTCGCGGGCGGTAGCAATGGTCCATTCCGGCGAGATCATGGACGCAAAAACCGCCTTGGGACTGTTACTCACCCAAGCCAGCCATCGGCCAAAGTAAACCCTCGAAGGCCGGATAGACTCCAACCAACGTATAAGGAATGCGCGCCGTATAAGGAATGCACCCTGGGCTGTCTTGAAAAGTGGACACCCGTGGGGCAAGAGCAGGACACGCAGGGCGGATCGAGTGGGACTAAGTCGTTGCTATGTAGCGGCTTACTCATCTGAAAGGGGATCGGCATACCCCCTGCACTATGCACCTGCACAAGGACTTTTACACCGGGAGGCGCACTCAGGTTCTTCTGTCGTCAGAGTCTCATCTATTTCGGGGGTAGTTAGATGGCAAGTATCGCTCGTAAACAAGAGATTCCGAATCAAGGAATAACCGTCAGGGAGCGACTGCGGGCGATGGACGATTCAGCCGTCGTCACAGCTTTCCTGGGGGGCGAAGAGAGAGCGTTCTCTGAGCTGGTGGAGAGGTATCAGACCCGTCTCTTGAACTTCATTTATCGCACGATCGGTGATCGGGAGAAGGCGGAGGACCTGGTCCAGGAGGTCTTTATCCGGGTGTATCGCCATCTTCACCGCTTCGACCGGTCCAAGAAGTTCTCGACCTGGGCGTACACGATTGCGTCGAACCTAGCGAAGAACGAGCTCCGGAATCGCTCGCGAAACCCGCTGGTCCTGATGCAGGCTGTTCAAAAGAACTGGCAGGATGATGATCGGCCGCTGCAATTCGAGGACACCACCTCACGGCCGGATGACATGTACCGGAAGCGGCATCTTCGGGAAATCGTCGAGGAGACGGTTGCAAAGCTGCCCGAACACCATCGTCATGTGTTCGTCCTGCGAGAGCTCGAGGGCAAGTCATACGAGGAGATCGCGGAGATCACCGACTGTAACCTCGGGACGGTCAAATCGCGGCTGAACAGGGCACGGAATTCCTTCGCGGAGATTATTGCGCCCTACATGGAGTAGGGTTATGAGTTGGGGGGGAACCAGTACCCGTCAAACGGGTACTGGTACCCGAACCCCCGAACCACTCCATGGATTGTCGCGAATTCCATAAAAAACACTTTGCCTTCATCGACGACACGCTGCCTGGTATCGAGCTTGTCGGCGTGCAGCGGCACATTGCGGAGTGCGAAGACTGCGCGAAGCATGATGCGATAGTTCGTCGCTCGCTTCTCCTGTTTCGCAACCTTCCCAGGATCGAGCCGTCAGCCGATTTCTCGGCGAAGCTGAACGCACGGCTCCTCGAGCTGAAGACCACCGAGTCTTTTCCCGTGTTCCACCATTCCCGCGCGTTCGCAACGACTATAGCGATTACCAGCGTACTGATGCTCGGGTACATTGGCAGCTCGTTACGCGATGTCGACACTTCCCGCGACATCGTATTTCCGCCAGTGGTGGCGAGCATTCCCGAGTCGGAGATGACCCCGATCACGACGCCCGCACCGGCGCTGGTCGCCTCCGTACCGGCCGGACTCCCAATCTGGACCGCCGCGCTTTACGCGGAGCTGGCACCGATTCATTTCGCGTCGGTCGATCTGCAGCTCGTAAGCAGCGGACGCTAATCCCCGGACTTTGCAGTTCGGGGATTTTTTCTTCAGGCAGTCCGGGAAAAGGAGCGCGAAAATGAGAGATCCCCGGCGAAGCTTTTTTCTATATTAGCAGCATGTCCAACGCTGCCTTGAAGACTCTCAGGGACGTTTTGAAGCGGCAAGCGTTCAACGGTGCCTACTACATCTGCGGCGAGGACGACTTCCAGAAAGAAGACGCGATGAAGCAGCTCATCGCGGCGGCTCTCGACCCAACCGTCCGAGACTTCAATCTGGACGTTCACCGTGGCCAGGACGTCGATCCAAAAACCCTGGATGCACTTCTTTCGTCGATGCCAATGATGGCAGAGCGTCGCGTTGTGGTGATTCGTGACGCAGGAGCCATGCGAAAAGACACGCGAAAGGTTGTAGAGGAACATCTCGAGAAGCCCTCCGCCGATATGCTTTTGCTGCTGGTGGAGGCCACAGGCGGAAAAACGGATAAGGACCTTGCGCGTCTTGCAACCGTTCTGGACTTCGATCTGCTGACTGCCGACAGAATTCCGCGATGGATCGCGCATCACGTAACGACGGAACTCAAGACGGGAATATCTGCGGGCGCTATCGATCTGCTCCAGAGCGCAGTGGGAAACGATCTCCATCAGCTGGTCGCAGAGCTGGAGAAGCTGGCAAGCTTTGCAAACGGTCGAGAGATCACGGAGGATGTCGTTTCAGAGGTGGTGGGAGTTCGCCGCGGCGAGACGATGGCTGATCTTCTGGATGCGATCGGAAGACGTGATGTAAAACGGGCGCTGGCGCTGCTAGACCATGTTCTGGCGCAACCAAAGACGAGTGCAGTATTGATCGTCATGGCACTTGCGACACAAACAGTTGCGCTGGCCTGGGGAAGAGCGAAGCTCGATGAAGGATTGGCGCCCAGCCGTTTGCAGAATGAATACTTCAACCTGCTAAAGCAGTCAGGTTCCGCGTACACTGGCCGACCTTGGGGCGCGGCAGCGGCCGCATGGACGCCGGTTACCGGCTCGTGGGAGAAGGAATCGCTCCAGAACGCGCTTGACGTCTTACTTACAGCTGATCTGACGCTCAAGGAGTCGAGGCTTTCATCAGAAGAGCAGGTGCTCACCACGCTCATCCTGGCGATGTGCGCCGGGAATGAGCAGAAAATTGCCGCATAAGAAGCAAGGAGCAGAGATGTCAAGGAAGTTGGCAGTCGCAGTGATGTTGCTAGTTCCGGCTTTGAGTCAGGCGCAGAGCAGTCCGGA
>JACMLA010000852.1 GCA_014379815.1 Bryobacteraceae bacterium
CTACCCTGCGCTAATCTCCGGGGCAAAACGGAAGTCCACGTAGAAGGCCACTGCGCCTCGTCGCTGGTTGCGTGCATCTCATGGGAGCCATGCAAACACAATCAGAAATCTCAGAGAACGTTAAGCTCGCGAGACGCTTTGTCGAAGGCGTGCTAGGCGGTGCCGATCCACAGGCATTCGATGAGCTGGTAGCCGATAACGTCTGGGTGTCCACAGGTCTGAAACCGGATGCTCCCATCACTAGCAAGGCCGAGTATGGCCGCGTTTTATCCGAGACCCTTGGTAAAGCGTTCAGCGAAGGTGACATGAAAATCGACGAGCTACTCGAGACCTCCGATGGCCGGGTTGTGGTGCGGTTTACGGCCACTGCGCTCCACAGCGGTGAACTCTACGGTGTACCTCCTACTGGCAAGCGTGTGGTGTTCGCCGAAATGCACCTGCTCAGGTTTGCGGACGGCAAGCTGGTTGAGAATTTTGTCGGTGGGCTGAATCCTCTAAGCTACGAGATGATATTTGCAGACTACATTAAGCCGCTGGTACTCAGCTAGGAGGATCGGCGCGCGGAAGTAAGAATGAGCGCAGAGAGTAAACCGGAACAGCTTGCGCGGATTGTTATCGGGGAGGACGAGCAAGTAGTCGCACTCGACCTGCAGAAACGTCTGCTGGCCCTTGGATACTGTGTTGCCGGTGTAGCGGACACAGGACCGGAGGTGATCCGCCTGGCACAGGAACTCTCTGCCAATCTCGTCTTGATGGACATCCGGCTCCGGGGGAGCATGGATGGCATTGAAGCCGCCGAAGTCATACGCCAGGAATTGCAGATACCGGTCATTTTTCTGACTGCCTATGCCAGCAAAGACACAGTAGCTCGCGCAAGAATCGCGGGTCCTCTGGGGTACTTGACGAAGCCGTTCCGGATCAATGAACTAAATGCCACGATTTTGATGGCTCTGGATCAACACAAACTTGGCCAGAACATCTTCGCGGAGCGTGGCTGGCTGGTGTCACTGCTTGGCAGTATCAGCGATGGAGTGATTGCGACAGATGCCAGCGGATGCATTCGTGTAATGAACTCGGCAGCTGCGCAAATGACCGGCTGGACCCAGTCCGAGGCTCTGGGCAAGCAAATAGAAGCCATCTACACTCTGGAGACTCTATCGGGCGAGCCTCTGGTTGAATGTCAGCTTCGCACGGCTCTGCAAGATGGTGTCCCCATACCGAAGCAGAGATTTGCCCTGCGGACACGACAAGGTGGGCTGCTTGCGATTGAGGACGCGGCCGCTCCGGTGCTTTCTGACGGACTTGTGATTGGTGCCGTCAGTGTGTTTCTCGACATCTCGGCAACGCTGCAGCGGGAGTCCTACGATGCGGCTTTACGCCTGCTGCTGGAAGAGCAGGTGCAGCAGACTACAGAAGCGCTGGGCCATACACGTGCGGAACTAAAGACACTCTCGGGCTACTTGATTACCGCGCAGGATGAGGAGCGGCGGCGTGTCGCACGCGAGTTACATGACGACCTTGGTCAGAGGACGGCGTTGCTGGAGTTTGATCTGGAGAGGGTTAGCCGCCACCTGACGCGCGCGGCTCCTGAGGCACGTTTAGCACTGGAATCCCTGCATACTCATATCAGTGCACTGGCCGCCGGGTTGCGTGAAGTGTCGCACCGTCTTCACCCGTCTGTCCTCACTGACCTCGGACTGGAAGCGGCCCTGCGAACGCTGGTTCAGGAACACGTTCAGCGCGGCGGCGATGCCAGCATCGTGGTGCCAGACAATCCCAATCCTGTCCCAGCCGATGTCGCTACGGCGATGTACCGGGTCGCACAAGAGGCATTTCGCAATGTTGTGAAACACACCGACAACGCACCGGTCCGCATCACGCTTGAGGACGTCGGAAAAGAATTGCGGCTCACCATCGAAGATGCCGGACCGGGCTTCGAGCTAAGGGACTTTCGGGGTAAAGGCGGCCTTGGACTTCTCAGCATGCAGGAACGCGCACGACTGGTAGGAGGGACGCTGCAATTACAATCGCAGCTGGGAGACGGGACAAAGATTGTGTTCCGGGTACCTGTGCAGGAAGCTGTCGCCGCTAACTAGCCGAACGAATTCGTTGCCTAAGGAGCGAGCCGGTAGCGCGTCCAACTGTCGCCATCCCGGACGTATTCCAGCCGGTCATGGAGGCGATTTGGTCGCCCTTGCCAAAACTCGAAAGCTACAGGAGCGAGGCAATAGCCGCCCCAGAACGGAGGCAATGGAATCTCTTCCTCGCCAGCGAATCGTGCACTTGCCTGCGCGAGCTCCAGTTCCAGCACCTCCCGTCCGGCGATTCTTGCACTCTGGCTGGAAGCCCACGCACCAAGCTGGTGACCCGCGGGCCGCGAGTGAAAATACGCAGCGGATTCCTCTCGGGACGTTGGGTGTGCTGACCCTGTGATACGGACCTGACGTTCGAGTTCCGGCCAGTAGAACAAGAGCGAGGCGTTGGCATTTTCACTTAGCGCACGACCCTTCCTGCTTTCGTAGTTGGTATAGAAAACGAAGCCGCGGGGGCGCACACCTTTCAAGAGAACCATCCGAAGCCCGGGCACGCCCTCGGCGGATACGGTACCGAGTGCCATCGCATTCGGCTCAGGATTTCCGGACTGCTGAGCCTGGACAAACCAGAATGCAAACTGATCGAACGGGTCAGGGAGTGCATCGGCTTCGGTCAAGCCGCCTTTGGTATAGCTTAAGCGCAGGTCGCCAAGATTCATAGAATCAAAACATCCACTTGATTCCAGCCACGGCCCACGCGCGAGGAGTTGGGAAGCCTTCCTCGTAGAACTTGCGATTGAAGACATTCTCCACTCGGGTAAACAACCGGAGCGAGTGTGTGTCTCCGAATGGTTTTGTCCAGCCCACAACCAGATCGCCTCGTATCGGTCCGTCGAACTGGTACGCACGACCGCTAAGTGGGAAGAGGTACGGGCTATTTGCGAACAGGTCGAAGGTCACGTCCAGGCGTCGCCCAAGTCGCTGCGAGGCGGTTGCCGTAAACACGTGGTCGGAGATGCGGGGTGATCGGAGCACGGTGTTCCCATACTGGCTGACACGGTCCAGAGCTTTCGCGAACGTGTAGGCACCCTGAACAGTAAGAGTGCGTGTCGGCGTCGCTTCCACCGAAACTTCCACACCGCGAGCGATTCCACCTCTGGTGTTCCTATAGCCGCCAAAACGGCCAAAGGGGTCGGTAGCGGGTACAATCAGCCCGCTGAAGTCAAAGATGATCTGTTCCTGGATGTAGGTGTAGAAGTACGTTGCGCTAACACGGACTCGGGATTTCGCGAGGTACTGGTCAACGCCGCCGTCGAAGGCAAGCAGCCGTTCCGGAGCCAGCCGTGGATCTCCGTAGCCGCTGAAACTGCCCCCAAAGAACGATGCACCAAATCTCTCATAAAGCGCCGGTGCCCGGTACCCATTCCCTGCATGAGCCCGAAGTTTCGTGGTCGTCGACGCGATTGTGTAAGCGGCGGAAACGTCCCCGGTGCGCGCGTCCGGAGGCGTCGCCAGTGTGGCCTGGCTATAGAGCGTACTGTTCCCGCTGAACCGGGGAGTACGCAGGTCGAATCGCTGCAGACGGCCTGAGATTTGAACTTGCAAACGATCGTTGAGGTAGCGACCTTGCAATTGCGCGAATCCCGCATGCGACGACTGATCGATGCGAAGGCGTGCATTGGTTTGGCTCGCGGGATTTGGATTTTGATCTCGAGACAGATTGTCGAATGACTCCCGCTCCCATTCATAACCGCCGGTGAACAGATGATGCCGTCCCAGAGACAAATCGGTGCGCGCCTGGACCGTGTCGATCCTGCCATCGAACCGATTCGAGTTGTTGAAGGCAGGCTCGAACCGTACCCCGGCTGGGCCGTCGCGGTTGTCGCGTTTCGTACCAACACCGGAATAGCTGGCTTGCACAGACACCCACGGTGTGAAGATATGGCGCAGTTGCGTGAGGACGGTGTTGGTCAAGGCAGAACGGCGTTGATCCGGATCGTTCGGCGCCGGAACCAGGTTGCCGGACACGTTCAGAAATGGCGAGTCATTCAAGCCGGCGAACGTGTCGGCAAGAAGAAGGCGAACACTGGCAGTCGTGCGCGGCGCAAGTTGGTACTGCGCGAAGCCATGTAGCGTGCTGTTGCGGGCCCGGTCATCTTCGTCCACCCCCTGCGTTACGTTCAGATGCGTAACGCCGCCAGAGAATCGCAACCGGTCCTGGAGGACGCTGCCGGACGCGCGGGCCGTACCTCGAAACAAGCCAAGCCCACCGCCTTCTGTACTCAGGTCGCCGCGAAGCCGACCCCCGCCCTGATCCGTGATGATGTTAACGACACCTGCCGTAGCATGAGTCCCATACAACGACGAACCGGAGCCTCGTAGCACTTCGAGCCTGTCCACGTCACTCACCAGTAAATCGCCTATGAATGCAGTCACATCGCCTTGTGGCGAGGCAGCATCGCGAAGGCGAAACCCGTCGATGAGAAAAGAGGTATCGATTGCCCGCATGCCCCGGGTCAGGACGCGGGTCAGTGATCCCGGTCCGCCCAGCTGCGCCACGCGGATTCCGGGAACGGTGCGCAGAGCCTCCGCAACACTGAACTCCGCGCGCCTCGCCATCTGCGCAGAATCGACGATATCGAGTGCTTTGGACTGCTGCTCTACGGTTTGGGCAACGGCTGCGGCGGTCACCTGTACCTGGGAGACGATTCGCGCGATATCCAGCCGGATGTCAACCTGAGCACCTGCGGTGGAGAGACGAATTTGCTGTGGCTCCGCCGATCCAAAACCATTCGCGGACGCTTCCAGAACGAACTCTGTGGACGGCAGTGACCCAAAACGGTAAAGACCGAGATTGTTGGACTCTGTTACCCGGCGCGTTCCGGAAACACGCTCCGTCAGAACCACTCTGGCGTTCGCTACGGGCGCAGTCGACGCGTCCGTGACCACTCCTGAGATGACTCTCAAAGCAGGGCCAGAGGTCTCGGCCAGGGCGCAGGAACACGCCGCGACCAGTAGCCAGAAAACTTTCATGTTGTACAGCCTTCCCTCGAAGATTCCCACCCTTGTTTGCAGAGCGGCTATCGGCAGGTCTTCGGACTTACAGGCACTCCGGCACGACGACCGGTTTCCTACTAGCCGCGGCTTCCCAGTCCCAGGCGGGACCAGTGCCTTTCGATGCGGCGTTCGTTCCTGTTTACCGCTGCGGGGCAGTTCCGGACTCTCACCGGGTTCCCTCTTGCCACAACAGACCCAGATAACGGACTTGTTGTACCGACAGTTTCTACAGATTAACACCGACGATGAACATCGGGAACAAAATACCGGAGGCGCGGTCTAAGTCACCATGCTCGAAACGCGGGCGCTGAGCAAGAGCTACTCGCGAATCCCGGCGGTACAGAACGTCAGCTTCACGGTAAAACCGGGACAGGTGCTGGGCTATCTGGGTCCGAACGGATCCGGTAAGAGCACCACCGTGCGCATGCTCACCGGGCTGTTGGAGCCTACTTCCGGCGAGGTCCTGTTCCACGGAGTCAGCATTCGCACCGACCTCGTGAACTACAAAAGGAGGATCGGTTACGTGCCGGAAGAGGCACATTTGTATCCACATCTTACCGGTCTGGAGTATCTGGAGTTAGTCGGCACACTCCGCGATCTGGATGAGCGTACTCTGCGAACCCGCGCACAACGATTCCTGCAGCTTTTCGGCTTGACACATGCCACCGACTCTCCCGTCTCTGCTTACTCGAAAGGTATGCGGCAGAGATTGCTGCTAACGGCGGCATTACTGCATGATCCTGAGTTACTAATATTCGATGAGCCGGAGTCTGGTCTTGATGTGGGAACGACACTGGTTTTCCGCAAGCTGGTTGCTGAGCTCGCACGTAACGGCAAGATGGTTCTGTACTGTTCCCACGTGCTGGAGGCTGTCGAGAAAGTCTGCTCCCACGTGCTGGTGCTGCATCGCGGTAAGGTCGTCGCGCATGAAAGCATCGAAGGCATGCGCTCTCTGACGGCTAGTCCCTCTCTGGAAGCGGTCTTCTCAGAATTGACGCAGCAGGCGGATTCCGATGAAGCAGCACGCTCTCTTGTGGCGGCGATGAAGCTCCAGTGACGCGACCTTTTCGGGCGCTGGTGCGCCATTTCTTTGCACAGTTCTTCCGCGTGGATGCGGGCACTGCCGAGGCGGGATTCAGTATGGCGGCCGTACTGGGACTGCTCGCAGCGCCAGGTGCGATCATGGCGTTGCTGCTGTTCCTGAAGTACTCGCCGCTGATGCGATGGTTCCTCAAAGACGTCACGTTCGACATGGAAATTGCATCGCTGCCGGACAAGTACACCTTTGTCGCTTTGTCCATGGCCGTAACAGGACTTGTTGTCGTGTTGCGCTGGGAGGCGATGTTCCCCGACCGGCGTGACTTCGCAAATCTGGCAGCGCTGCCTTTGGATTCGCGTACCCTTCTGGCGGCACGAACCGCCGCCCTGGGTGGTTTCGTTGCAGTGTTTCTGGCTTGTGTAAATCTCTGTCCCACCCTGTTATTCCCGATGATCGCACTGGAGAATTCACCAGACACTGGCGTCCTGTTACGCTTCATTGCTGCTCATGCACTCGCTGTCTTTGCAGCAGGGTACTGGGCGTTCGCTGCATTCCTGACACTGACCGGCGGATGCATGGCTCTGCTTCCCTTCAAGCTGTTCGGCAGGATCAAACGTTACGTGCAATTTCTGTGCATTATTGCGTTGGCCCTGCTGTTTCTCTCAGCGTCCGCTATGGGCCCCGCGATCGAGAGTTTCCGGGCAGGCGAATCCGTGTGGGCCGACTGGCTCCCCGTCGCATGGTTTCTCGGGCTCTATCAGATGCTTCTGGGTAAGGCGACAGGATCGTTTGTCATGCTCGGAGAGCGTGCACTGATTGCATTGCCAGTAGTTACAATCCTCGCCGCGTTGTCTTACGGTCTGAGTTACCGCCGCTACTATCTTCGAATCGCGGAAACTGCTGAAGGAACCGCATCCGTACTTCCGGTGCCAGTCTGGTTTCTCCGTTTCACCGAGCGAACTCTGAATTCGGGCTCTTACCGTGCAATCTATCGTTTTGCTTTTCGAACGCTGGTACGAAGCGATCAGCATACAGCAGCTTTCACTTCTATTGCCGGGCTTGGACTCGCGCTTGCTGTTCAGACGGCGAACACCGGCGCACATACAACGCCGATACCGCTGGGGTATCTGACTGCTTCGCTGATGGCGGTCTACTCTGTACTCACTGGATTGCGCCTGTGCTTTGGAGTTCCGTCAGAGACGCGCGCAAGCTGGATCTTCCGGCTCGGTGTAGATGAAACCAATACGCAACCTCGTAAAGTTGTCCGCCTTGTAATGATCGTTTTCGTGATCCCAGTAACTCTGCTGCCGTCTATGCTTTTCGGATTCATCTACGGGTGGATACCGGCGCTGGAACACATAGTTGTCGTACTAAGTGCATCGGCCATCGTGATCGAGTTACTAACTTCGGAGTTCTCGGTGATTCCCTTCACATGCTCCTGGCTCCCTGGGCGCGAGAACTTAGTTCTTGCTATTGCTGTGTGGACGGCAGGCTTGTCAGTTTTCGGCCACTTGCTTGCGCTGGTAGATCTGTACTTGATGCAGGATTTTGCCCGCTTACTCGTTTGGCTGACCGTCATAGCTGCCGTGCTGTTTGGCATGCGCAACGCGCGCGCAGGTCGGGATGATCTTGTCTGGTCAGACACTCGGGGCGAACTGGATTTACTTCGTATTAGTGAGTGACTTGCCGCGCTTTACCGGCTTGGCATTTTTCGGCGCAGGCAGAATTTTTATCTCAGGCTTTGGCAGACCGGCAAGGTCGATGAAGGTTGCCGCTTTCGAAGCATAATCGATTGCATCCGTATTGTTACTCTGCAGCGCCGCAAGTCGTGACCGGTCACGGAGGCCTCGCAGGTAAGCCTTGGCGCGAATCTCGACAGCGCGCGTTATAAGTGGCGTTGCCTCGTCGAATCGATCCTGGGCAACATAAAATTCAAAGATCTTGTCGAGAGTCAATGCCACCATCGGATGGTCGGGGCCTGCGCTGGCTTCCCAAATCGTAAGCAGGCGTGCATACAACGGCTCGGCTTCAGCATATTTCTTCTGTCCGAAATATACGTACGCAAGGTTGTCGAGCACGCCTAGCATTTCAGCCGATGATGGACCAAAGGCAATTTCCCGGATTAAGAGCGAACGCTGATACAAAGGCTCTGCTTTCTCGTAATCGGAAACGTTGCGATAAATCGAAGCCAGTGCCTCCAGCGCAACCAGCGTTTCCGGATCGTCGCGCATGAGGGCTACCCAAAGACTCACGGCGGACCGAAACCACCCGGTCGCTTTTTCAGCGTCACCCGACTCCATGTGGAGCAATCCGATGGTCGTGTAGTCGCGTGCCAGCTCCGGAGACAAATTGTGAACGCCCCTCAGCGCGACGGCCCGCTCCAGAGCGGCGATCGCTTCCAGACTAAGACCAAGCGCCCTCCGTGCTGCTCCAAGTTGACTCAGCAAACTGATGGACTCGGCAGGGTTGCGTGTTCGATCGGCGAAATCCAGCGCTTCGTTGAGTAGTTCTTCTGTCCTCTTCCAGTCGCCCCTGGAGCGGCTAATCAGAATCAGGGCTTTGTCCGCAGCCAGTGCCGCATCGCTGCTGCTGAGGGACCGGATTGCTCTCTCCCTCACGCTGGAAAAGATTTCGTCCGCCCCGCTTGAATTCCCGACTTTTAGTTGCTTGCGGCCTTCCTCGAGCTCCGCTTCATACGAAGGAGCCTGCCCGAACGCGTGAAAGGAAAAGACGAACAGGATTAGCAGGTATGGCACAAATGGGCAGACCAGAGCCTGCCAGCTAACAGGATATTATGGCCCTTGCATCCTGCGCTAAACTCTGGATCTAACGCTGGACCCAACGATAGATTCACGGTCATCGGCGCAGCCTTGTGCGCGCTGCTGCTGATCGTTCTTGCCATACCTGTGCTGGAAAGACCGGGCATGCAAACCGACGAAACACTGTTCGCCGCCGGAGTATACGGACCCTACAGTGAATCCAACGTGATCACGATCGCGGGCCATCCTGTTCCGCTGATGGTGATGACCTACGTAGGAACCCTCAAGGCGTGGATGTATCGACCGATTCTGGCTATTTTCGGAACTTCACCTTGGGCTGTTCGTCTTCCAGGCGTATTGCTTTCGGCCTTGTCCGTGTTCGTCTTCTCGCTTCTCGCAGTCAGTGTCACGAAGTCCCGTGCAGCTTTGTTGGCTGGCTTGATGCTCGCTTGTGACCCGATCTATGTCTTGTATTCCCGCTGGGATCACGGCCCTGTGGTGACGCTCCACGTGCTACTGGTATTTGCACTTCTGTTCTTCGTCAAGTTCTGGCAGGACCAGCGTCTCCGGTGGCTGGCTCTCGGTTCACTTTGCCTTGGTCTGGGTCTTTGGGAAAAGGCGGTATTCATGTGGTTGCTGGTGGGCCTGGCGGTATCCTTGCCGATCGCCTTCGGCCCTCGCACCTTCATTCGCAGTTTGCGTCCGCGCGCGCTTTTTGTCGCGTCCCTCTTTTTCGTTATCGGCGCGGCCCCGCTGATCGTGTACAACGTGAAGCACTCCATGGTGACATTCCGATCCAATACTAAGCTCGACACCGGCGCGGTTGCGGGGAAAACAGAACTTCTGAAAAGTACGTTCAATGGTGATGCTCTTTTTGGTTCGATGATGCGCGAGCCTTGGGACGGTCCTGTCAAAGATCCCATGGGTCCACTGGAAGTCGCGATTGCGAAGGTCTCGGAACTCGGCGGGGAGCGCAGGAAGGGGCTGGC
>JACMLA010000853.1 GCA_014379815.1 Bryobacteraceae bacterium
GGCGGTGGCGTACACCTTCGCCCCGGTTAACTTCTGTATTTCCGCTAACCCGGCGACGTGATCATAGTGCGCCTGCATGGTCAGCAGAATCTTGACGTCCTCCAGTTTGTAACCTGACTTACGGACTCCATCGTGGATCAGCGGGACAGAATCCGCGAGTCCGCTATTGATCAGAATGTGGCCCTGAGGTGTTGTAATCAGGAAGCAGGCAAGGTCTTCGGTGCCCACATAGAACAGGTTCCCGGCGATCTTATGGGCTGGAAACGGAGCGGTCCAACTCTTATCCTGGGCGAGCGAAACAACCGAGGTACACAACAGCAGCAGGTAGCGAAACATACTGCTCATTATCGGCTACAGAGTGTCAGGCCAGAGGTTGCCGGGCGGATACTTTTGAGCGAACGAGGAAAGCCCGCAGCAGATCACGTTCCCTTGGAAGGTCCAGTTCCTGAAAGCGTTATTCAGCGCCGCGGTCCCCGTGGACGCTCCGTTGTTCACGGCCCGGAAACCAGCCGCTTCCTCGTCATACGTAAACACGTTGTTTTCAACGCGCAAACCGGAGCTACCGGGAACCAGAATGGTATCGCCCAGATCGAGCAGCCGTGGGAGTTCTCCACGATTCCCGAGCCAGCTATTCCCAATCATCTGGACGTCCTGTACGCGGTCGAGTACATAGAGGACGCGCGATCCAAAAAACGCCGCGGTATCGTTGCTCGAGTCCCGATATCCACCGAGAGAAAACGAGCGAAGATTGAGATCCGAGGAGTTGTTCCCTGTGAACGCGATGCGCTTCGCAAGCAATGGACGCGTCCAGGTGCAACTCCCTCCCGCGTCCTGACTCAGAATTCTCGCAATCTCGGTTCCGGACAGAAACCGGTTGCCGTGAACGCGAACGTCCGTGATTCCGTAACCGGGAGCCACCAGGTTCATGACGCCGGACGAGATGCCGCCGCCTTCGAAAGCAGTCACGAGTTTCACCTGCCTTCCACTGGAGGAGCGAACTTCGTGGAGACCGTCAGCGGGTGTGTTGGTGCCCGAAATGTAGACCAGGTCCCCTTGCCCAAAAGTATGTGAGTCAGGAAGTATGACAGTATCCTCCCCAAACGAAGTCATGGCCACAGAGGGAGGCCGGGACACACAGCGGGTTGTGAGGACCACGAAGGTCCCGCGATGGACATTCGAACCATACGAGTTCTCAAATGTGTTATTCAGAATTTCAACCCGTTCGCACTGTTTGCACTCGAAAGAATTCCGGTTTGGATAGCGTGCCCCACTGTTGCCCGGGGCCCCTTCCTGGTAGGTTCGGGGCACGTGGAAGTTGTTGCCGGCAATGCGGACGTCGGTAGTCTTGTAGCGGGTGGCGGCTTCGGTGCTGAAGAAGTGAATCCCCGCGCCTTCCACGTAGTTGTTCTCGAAAATGAAGTTCTGCATCGTTAGGTACACGCCGTTCGCGCCTTCCACCTGATTGGTGCCGGAAGCACGCCAGAAGACAAGGTCGGAGAAGCGGCTGTTGACAATGCCGCCTTCGCGGATGCTAAGGCCTGTAATCGCATACTTCATCTTTTGCGGATACGGAAGGCCCTTGAAGTGGCAGCGGTCAAAGACGATGCCAGTCTGCCTGTTCACAGTCACGAGCCGGTCGGTCATGCCTGCGTTGTGCGTGCCGTCCACGGCCACAACCTTCCAGCCGGGATACATCTCCGGAATCGGCTTACGGGTAAAAGTGATCCCCACGAAGTGATAATTGTCTCCGTTCACCGTGACGGACGGGCCCTTATTTCCGAACTGGCCTTCAAAGTGGTAAAGCTGCCAACCCAGGCTTTCGTGACACCACCAGGCGTTGTCGGAGCCGTCCGTCTGGTGGTACCACTCGCGCGTCGTACAGGCGCCGGACGGAGCCGCGGGGCCTGCGGAAACTGGCTGGACCTGCCGCCAGTCCGCGGACACGTCGAAGGTTGCCGCTCCAGCAAACGTGCCCGTTTCCAGGCATCCGTTCGTCGGCCCGGCCTGAAAGGTACCATCTCCGGTTGCCAGAACGAACTGCCAGCAGTCGCGCTTGATCACTCCGTTACCCTGCGAGAGACGAATCAAGTCACCCACCTGAAGCCCGTGCCCGGGCGCCACCAGATTGATCCTGGAGTTTCCTGCAATCTCGATTGCAGTGACCGCGTTCGTACCGGAGTATTGCCGCTGCTTCGTGTTGCACTGGACCAGCTTAAACACATCGCCTGGGACGCTAGCCGGAAGTTCGACCAAAGCATCCTGGTACGGGCACGGGCTGGTGGTCCATGCGAAATCGAGTCCCGAGTGAGGCGAAAAAATGGTGACGTAGTCCGTCTCGAAGGCGGCCAGGGACGCTGCTCCGTCCAACGCGAGACGGGTCCCCGGGGAGGGAAACCCATCCGCTAAGGCGCCAGCCGAGCGGATCAGGATCTTTCCGGTATGGCTGGGCCGCGCGGGAAGAACGAACGAGCCGGCGCACAAGGTTCCTTCCGGAATCACAACCTCCCAGTTGTCACTTCCCGAAACCAGAGACGCGCTGGCGAGGCCGGTGAAGACCTTCTGGGCATTGCTGCAATCTGGAAGGATGTCGAACCGATTGCCAGCCGGGATGGAGGGAACCGCAAGGTTGGGCAGGTCGCGCGGGGCGATGGGATCGGCGATTCCTTTCGCAGGCAGCGGAGCGGTCTCGAAAGAGGCAGCCGTGGTCGTGACGGATCCGTTCAGTTTGAAACGCACGTAATAGGTACTGGCCGGATCGAGCTGTGTGAGAGTGGCGGACACGCTCCAAGGGGCCTGCGCGGAACGGCCGGCATCCACTGAGACGACGTCCGATTCAAATGCCGAGCTCTTACTGTACTCCGCCTTGGCATTCGAGACAGCAATATCCAGCACGGCTGCAACGCGAGCCGATGCGTAGTCCATGTCCCAGACTTTAGGTCCGGACACCGTGGTCTGGGCGATCAGGGTTGAGAAAGAAAGAAGAAGAACAAGCATCCAGCGGAATTGCAAACGAGGCCTCCCGGCATGAGCGTTCAGAGCGGACAAATAGCCCACCTGAACGACTGGAATGATTAAGCACTCTCGAAAGAGAACTGAAACTTAGAAATAGTCTGTCATCTATCAGTGTACGCTACGGGCCGAGTTTCTCCTCTGGGTCGCGCAGAGGTGCGCGACCACTGCGGGTTGATGGATCAGGTCGGCTGAGTGAGATTGCGCTCAGTCAGCCTCCTTCGGATCGCGTCTCGATATACGCGCGACCCAATGAGTCGCCCTGCGCAAATGTCCACGCAGCTTCTTGTATTTCCGGTGGGCCCATCGGGCCAGCGAGCGAATCCAGTTGACGCATCGGCGGATAGAGCGCCGACCGGTAAAAGCGTCCGCAATACTGAAGCCAGCCCCGAATCACCGGGTTGAACATTCGGGAAAGATCTTCTGCCCCCAAAACGATTCTTCCCGGTCGCCTCACTGAGTTGCGGACATTGACCGGACACCCTTTTTGGCAGCAAGAGAGCTACGGCCACGTGGTGCGGAACGGGCCGGGATTCGAGAAAATTCGGAACTACATTGAGCAGAATCCAGTGAGGGCAGGGTTGGTGAGGCAAGCCAGCCAATATCGCTGGTCGAGCGCAGGAGGGACGACCGAGGGGTCGTCCGCAGA
>JACMLA010000854.1 GCA_014379815.1 Bryobacteraceae bacterium
GATTGGTAGCAAAATAACGACTCCATCCGGCGTTCGAATTGAGCGGAGATGTCTACCACAAACGATGGGGTAACATTCGCGTACAAAGACGAATAGATCAGCTTGTAAGGCCGGTGAGGTGGCACCGTTTCATCCAGCTTCCGCAGACCCGCAAGAAAGCTGGCGTCGAACGCAATTGCCCCTGCGTGAAAGTGGTCCGGATGCCGTGCTTCCCAGTAGGGGATAATCACCGTCCGTGGCTTCAGCCGGCGGATCTCGATGGCGAGACGATTCCGATAATCAACGGTATTGATTAGCTGTGTGTCCGGGAAGCCAAGGTTGGACCTGTGACTGAGCTTCAGGACTTCAGCTGCCTGCTCCGCTTCGGCCAGGCGGATCGCAGGAGTGCCCCGACTCCCCATCTCTCCTGCCGTTAAGTCGACCACGCCGGTCCGGTAACCCGCTTCCGCACTCCGGATGAGAGTGCCCCCGCAAGTCTGTTCCACGTCGTCAGGATGCGCCGCGATCGCCAGCAAATCTACCATCGAAGATCAGAGCGGTGTCGGAATCGTTCCCGCGTGCCAAGCAAATAGACCAGGCCGATTCCGGCAACAAATCCGCCGATATGCGCAAACCAGGCGACACCGCCCCGTGACACGTTCGAAACTCCAACAGATCCGAGGCCGCTAAAGATCTGAATCACGAACCAGTACAACAAAATGAAAAATGCCGGGATCTCCACGGTCGTGAAGAAGATGAAGATGGGTATCAGCGTAAGCACTTTGGAACGCGGGAACTTGACCATGTACGCGCCCATCACACCTGCGATCGCGCCGCTTGCGCCTACTGTTGGCACCCGGGAATCGGCATTCAGCAGGACATGGACGAGGCCCGCTGCCACACCGCACATCAGGTAGAACAGAAGAAATCGACCGTGACCGACGACATCCTCGACGTTATCGCCATAGATCCACAGAAACCACATATTCCCGATCAGGTGCATCCAGCCTCCGTGAAGGAACATGGAGGTCACAAGGTCAGCAAGCTGAAACCGATCCGGCACAATCCCGTAGTTTGCTATGAAGTAGTTCAGGAAGTGCGGTTCGAGCGACAGCTGGAAAAAAAATATCAGGACATTGGCAACGATGATCAGCAGGGTGACAAACGGAAAGCTGTTGCTCGGCTGTGTGTCGCGAAGGGGAATCATGGGATCACACCGGCTGCGCGTGGCGAAGCTCGAAGTCGCGATGGGAGCGTCGCTCAGTTCTGGCCATCATCGATCGTGCTTCATGAATCAGGTGAATCCCGCCTCGCGCACCGATCGCGGTACAGTTCACCGCAGCCATAGCGTTAGACAGGTCGAGCGCGTCCTGTAAAGGCATACCCTGCAGGACTGCATAGCAGAAGGCACCATGAAACACGTCGCCTGCTCCCGTTGTGTCGACGCAGTTCACCACGTATGCGGGCGAATACACGAATCGTCCCTCCGCCAGGGCGAGCGCACCATGAGCACCCAGCGTCATGGCCGCGACCCTCATTCCGTACTCCCGCTGGATTGCCTCGAGTGCGCGGAATGGATCGCGTTCGCTTGTCCATTGACCAGGAAATTCAGAACTGGCAATTAAGTAGTCCACGTAAGGCAGTACGCGCTCAAAACCATGGTAAATCGTGTCGACATCCACCGTAACCGGAATGCTGTGTTCCCGGGCGATCTGTGCCGCCCTGGCGACCGCAGTAGTATCGTGCCCGTCGATGTGCAGCAAACGCGCGCAACAGATCATCTCCGGAGTGATTTCCTCCGGCTGGAGGCGAAGACACTCTTCCCGCTTCCAGAGCACGGTACGCTCGCCCGTACTCTCGTCGATGAGGATGTAGGCGGTTTGATTCGGGCAGTCTTTCCTGACCTGAACGTCGGCAAGGTCTATTCCTGAGAGCCGCAGGCTTTCCATCTGAATGCGTCCGCGCTCATCGTCACCCAGCGTGCCTATGTATTTCACACGCAGGCCCAGCTGCGCGCAGGCGACCATCGCACTGGCCACCTGTCCTCCTGGACTTAGCATTTCTCCGCTGAAAGGGACTTTACCGGCGTATGCAGGAAACCTGGGAAGCAGAATCAGTGTGTCGGTCGCGTTGAGCCCAACGCCGACGACATCAAATCGTGACATTGTTTTTACAGTAACTCAGACAACAAGATCTCAGCGATACTCCGCCGATTTCGGATGCGCTTTCCGTGCGGGCTTACCCGGCAGCGCCGGCGCAGTCATCTCGTAGAGAAAAATCGTGTGGTGCCGATTGAAGGCATTGATTTTCTCGACTTTGACCGGCTTCCAGCCCCGCACTTCGAAATCGTGAGACACCACGCGGGCTCCGGGATGAAGTTCCTTTTCCATGTTTGGCCTCAGCATCTCGTTGGTTGTCGTTTCGAGATACAGCGTGACCACATCCGCTTCGCCGAGTTTCACGTTGAGAAGATGGCCCTGGCGGATTTCAATCTGATCCTGCAGCCCAAGACGTTGCACCAGAGTATTGGCCATTTGCACGAGCTTTTCCGACAGCTCAATCCCTACGCCGCGAGCTTTGTATCGTTGGGCAGCGGTGATCAAAATCCGGCCGTCGCCACAACCGAGGTCGTAGATGACCTCTCCGGGACGCAGGTTCGCCAGTTCCAGCATGCGATCCACAATCGGCTGAGGAGACAATACAAATGGCGCAACGCTCTGCGCATGCTCCCGAAGGTCGCGTGAAAACGGCTTTTGCGCCGATGCAGGGAGGAGCCCCAGCACCAAGAGCGCGATTGTACATTTCATCTCTACTCTGAAGAAGACGTACCGGACCGCCGTCCCTGTTTCGATTTAACGATCCTCGAAACCATTTCCGATACGGCGAACCAAAGATCCCTGGGTCTACTGATAGTGTACTCCTGACCTTTCATGAACTTAACCGCTTTGCTGATGGTGTCGCTCCACGGCACAGCCTGGGGATACAAATTGTAGTTCATGTAAAAAACAGGGTAATTCAGTTCGCCGAACTGGCGCAGGGACTCCTGGGGTATGCTTTCTTCGAGTAAAGCTTTAGGACCGGCAAACACGACGGCGTCGGGGACTGCGGGACCCGGAGTGCCGACCTCCTCCCGAATTAGAGATGTCAGAAAGTCTGTATCGCCATTTTTCTGACCCAGCCGCTTTAGATCGACCGTACCCAGATTTAACGATTGCAGGGCGTCTCCAAGCGAGGGAAAATCGATTTTCTCCGCATTGTCCTGCCGATA
>JACMLA010000855.1 GCA_014379815.1 Bryobacteraceae bacterium
CACCGATAGCAGTTTGAATCCTGAGGAGGACCATTTCCACCGCCATTAATCTGCCCGGCATTCGACAGATATTTGGAGTAGGTGTAGGCGACCGTCGCCGACAATCCATACGAGTATCGCTTCTCACCTCGCACCTGCAGCGAATGGTATTTGGCATCGCCGTAGTTGGTGCGATAGCTAATGTTGGTGACGTTAGGGTTAATGCTGAAGTAGGGCCGGCGCGGTCCCTGCGCTCCGGGACCAGGCACGGATTGATTGATATTCACGGTCCCTATCAATCCGTTGGTGCGCGTACCGACATAGCTGACTTCCACAAGAGTATTCGGCAGAATCTCACGCTGAATGCCTATGCTCCACTGCATGGAACGTGTCATCTGGAGGTCGCGGTCCCAGGCGTTGGGATTGCCCGATGACAACGTTCGCTGATCATTTAGATCCGGGGCGACCGGCGCAGGCAGCCCCTGACTCAGCCTTCGCAAAGGAGCGCCGTTCTGATCCGTTGCTACTACCTGTGAGTAGAAGAAGGGCAGATTTTTATACAACTGGCCACCGCCCTGACCCGCTTCGACATACGACACGCCGAAACCACTTCGGAGCACTGTCTTGCTGTCTCTCGTTAAAAGGTAAGTGACCCCCACGCGGGGCGAAAAGTTGTTCTTGTCGAGGTTGCGCAGCCGCCGGTCTTCATCGCTGGCTATTTCCAACTGGGCGGTATCGACGCGGAAGTTCGACCAGCGGTTGTAAATCTCAAACGGCGGCGCCTGCAGCTCGTAGCGTAATCCGTAGTTCCAGGTCAGCCTGCTGTTCACCTTCCACGTATCCTCTGCAAACGCCGCAGCATTGAAGAACCGCATCCCGAAGGTGCCGGAAAGAATGTTACGATTGCTGCCGGACAGGCCTCCCAGCGCAAAGTCTGCAAGTGCTGTTTGCGTTCCACTGGTGCCAATCTGGCGGGTAAACTGCCCATTGAACGCAAAGTCGCCGCGAGTTGGGAATGCACTGAATCCATTGAATCTGTGGTGCACGTAAAGCCCACCGGCCTTTAAGGTGTGCGCTCCCCGAATCACGGTCACAACGTTCTCGACCTGAAAGGAGGTGCTCGCACTATCTTCAGGGAAGGTAGAGTTGTCGCCGATTACCGCAAAGCCTGTAATCGCGATGGCAGGCAGCCCGCCGGACTTGTCGTTGATATTGATGCCCGGGATCCCGATCTGGTCCGCGGTGTTGAAGCCCGCCCCGAGGGGAGTAATGTTCTGCCTCCAGCGAACGACTCCGGCGCGGGTCTCACTGATGATGGAGGGAGAGAAAACCTTGACGTAGTTCAAGGTCCCCGACTGGTTGCGCAGAGGAGTCGTTGTCCCGGTCAGCGCACCATCGGCAGAAAGATACGGACTGACGGCCACTCCTGAGCCAGGGCGTGACGTGAGAAAACCCGGAGTCACTAAGTTTGTATCGTCGAAGCTGTACTTTACGAACAGCCGGTCTGCGGAGCCAATGTTCTGGTCGACGCGCACGTCGAACTGATCTGTTCGCTGCTCGATTTTCGGATTAGCGATGAAGTTTCTCGTGGCCGACCCGGTGGTGGGATCGGGCAGCAAATTGAAGAGCGCGACAGCTGCTGGGTCGAGCCGCGATACGGGAATCCGATTCCCCGCGAAGGGTGTTCTAAGGATCGCGCCATTTGGAGCTGTCGTGGTCAGCTCAGGGTCGTAGATGGTCGTACCCAGGCGGCTGAAATCCCCTGTGCTGACCATCTCACGCTGCGCGACCGTAGGAATCGTAGAGACGGTACTGCGGGGTTGGCGAATGCGAATTCCCTGATAATCAGCGAAGAAAAACGTACGATCCCGCCGGATCGGGCCGCCAAACGTTCCGCCAAATTCATTCCGTCGAAAGGATGGCCTGGACACTCCTGAACTGTTGTTGAAGAATGTGTTTGCGTCCAGCTTGTCATTACGAAAGAACTCATACAGACTGCCGTGGTAGTCATTGCTTCCTGACTTGGTCTGCACGACGGTGATTGCGCCGGCTGCCACGCCATACTCGGCAGAGTAGTTGCTAGTCAACACCCGAAACTCCTGAATGGAGTCCACGGTTGGAACCATAATCAACGTACTCAGCCAGAGATTGCGGTTTACCATGCCATCGATCAAGTAACTATTGTTCTGGGCGCTGGAGCCATTCACGCTGTAATTCGCGTTACCCCGCATCGCATAGGGCGAAGTCGTGAGATTGTTACTCGATCCCGCGTAGGCTCCCGGGGTTAACAGTACCAGTGAGGTGAAGGTACGCCCGTTCAAAGGCATCTCCACCATTTGCTGATTGGTCACCAGATTCGAAACAGCGGCAGTCTGCGATTGCACCAGAGGCGCGGTCGCTGTGACCTCAATCGTCTCCTGCACATTTCCTATGCTCAGTTGCAAGTCCACTGTCAGAGAGTCTGCGGCAGTCAGCCGGATGCCGCTGCGGCGCAGCCTCTGGAAGCCAGTCAGTTCTACGGTGATGACGTACTCGCCCGTTGGAATTGACGAAGCAACGTACTGGCCGCTGTCGTTAGCTCTCAGCTCCCGTGTAAACCCTGTAGCTTCGTTCACCAGCACCACACGGGCGCCACTCACAATAGCTCCGCCCTGGTCTGTGACGGTACCGGCGATTGTTCCGTTGACCATCTGCGACCACGCTGAAGCTGCGGCAATGCAAAAAAGCCAGATAAGTCGAAAACTCATTACTGTGGACCTCGAACTCGTGGTTTGTTTTTTGTGGAGGCGGGCTCCTGATCGTATCGGAGTTGTCCACCGGTAAGTCTTCGAATTCCGCCTGCACCATGACGCTCTGGCGCGCCAGCCTTCGGAACTTGTGCGTTCATTTTGTCGAACAAGGAACGCAATCGCTGCACGACCTCCGGATGTGCGCTGGAAACCTCGTGCTGTTCGGAAGGGTCCGCTTCCAGATCGAACAGCATGAAGGCTTTCGGTGCATCGCCAGTAAGGAGACCGGGGTACTGACTTGGGCGGGCCTGCTCATGCTGCGCGATCAGAGTCACGCCATCGGGCCCCCGTGGATCGATCCACTTTGCAGCAGATGCCTCGTCCATTACAGCGGGACCAGGCGCGGGAACACCTACGTGAAGCTTCCATTTGCCGGATCTTACTGCACGTAACACAGGCCCGCCCA
>JACMLA010000856.1 GCA_014379815.1 Bryobacteraceae bacterium
ACTCCACCAAAGAAGAGTCAGAGCTGACGATGTGCACGGATGTGGACCGCAACGACAAGTCGCGGGTCTGCGTGCCGGGGTCGGTGCGCGTGATTGGGCGGCGGCTGATTGAGTCCTATGCCGGGCTGTTCCACACCGTGGATCACGTTGAGGGGACGCTGGAGCCGGGGTTCGACTCGCTGGACGCGTTCCTGGCACACATGTGGGCGGTGACGGTGATTGGCGCTCCGAAGAAGGCTGCTGCGCAGATGATCGAGGACCTGGAGAAGACGGCCCGGGGGTGGTACGGCGGAGCGGTCGGCATGCTGTCGCTGAATGGTGAAATGAACACGGGCATTCTGATTCGGACCGTGCATGTTCACGACGGAGTGGCTGAGTATCCGGCGGGCGCAACACTGCTGTACGACTCGATTCCGGCTCTTGAAGAGCAGGAGACACGGTTGAAGGCCACGGGCTTTTTCCGGGCTCTGGAGGCGGCTACCGGGGCCGCACCCCCCCCGGGTTCCGGTCAGGCGGACGAAGCACTGGGGGCGCTGACGGCGGCGGACGGTGGACCGGGTGCCAGGAAGGGTCTGAAGTTGTTGCTGGTGGATAACGACGACTGCTTTATCCACACGCTGGCGAATTACGCGCGGCAGACCGGTGCGGATGTGGTTACGTATCGTTCTGGATTCCCACTGGAGCTTATCGACCGGATCGCGCCGGATATGATCCTGATTTCGCCGGGTCCGGGACGCCCACGGGATTTCCGCGTGCCCGAGACCGTGCAATATGCAGCGGCGCGGCGCATTCCGGTCTTCGGCGTTTGCCTGGGCCTGCAGGGAATCGTGGAAGCTTTTGGCGGGGAACTAGGAGTGCTCGACTACCCGATGCATGGCAAGCCGTCGACGGTGAGGCACCGGGGTGTGGGTGTGTTCGAGGGTCTGCCGAAGGAATTTCAGGTAGGCCGATACCACTCGCTATATGCCATTCGGGAGAAGCTGCCGGCGTGCCTCGAGATAACGGCGGAGTCGCTGGACGGCGTGATTATGGGCGTACGGCATCGTGAGCTTGCGATTGAAGCGGTTCAGTTCCATCCTGAATCGCTGCTGACGCTGGAAGACGAGTGCGGGTTCCGGTTGATGAAGAACGCTGTAACAGGCCTGCTACGGTATCGCGAAGGTGACGTCGCAGTGGAACCCCGAGCCGGTGTATTTGGGTAGAGGGGGTCCAGATTACTCGTTGACCAGGGATGATCCTGGTCCAGCAAAATCTGGCAGCGATCAATGGTGGCCGGTATGGTTGTTTATTTTGTGTAACTTAGCTGAGTCTGAAAGGAGCAGGAAGTTGCCGTTTTCCGCTTTGGGCGAAGCAGTATGGTATTTTTTACTTGCTCCCGAATAGTGTAGTCGGTCATACTGGTTATGTCGCTATGACTTTGAACTTCTCCGATCTCACCCTAGTGTTGTTCGTGTTCATTTGTCTGTGGCTCGCGCTGAACTTCACTGGTGGCATGGGCGGGGGCCACCGAGTTCCTGTTCGTACGCAGCCGTAGTCTGCACACCTGTTTGTACGTCGTAGTCTGAAGTGATGCCTTCTGTTATCGTGACCGGTGCAGGTCTGGCCGGTTTGGCAACGGCTGCCGCGCTGGGCGAGGCCGGGTTCGCCGTAGATGTTTATGAGGCTCGTCCGTATGCAGGTGGACGGGCAACATCGTACCCGGTCTCGTGGGGCGATGGGGCGACAGAAGTTATCGACAATTCGCAGCATATTCTCCTTCGATGCTGCAGCAATCTCCTTGATTTTTACCGGCGGCTGGGGGTTTCCGACTCCATTGACTGGCACGATCGGTTCTATTTCATCGAACCGGGCGGGCGCACGTCCGAGTTTCGTTCGGGTCTGCTTCCTCCTCCTGCCCACTTCACCGAATCCTTTATAAAATTGCGGTTCCTGACCGGTAGTGAGAAGTTTGCGCTGGTAAGAGGGATGCTGGCGCTGCAGCGGCAGTTCGGTGTACGGAGGGACCTCGACCGGATCACGATGGCGCAATGGCTCCATGAGCAACGCCAGCCGGAGCGCGTCGTGCAGCGATTCTGGAGGCAGGTGCTGGTTAGCGCGGTAAATGAAGAGCTTGACCGGATGGCGGCTACACATGGTTTCCAGGTGATTCGCGTGGGATTTCTGGGTGGGCCGGTGGCTTACCAGATGGGTGTTCCGTCCCTGCCGCTGGGTGAGTTATATGGTCCGCAGCGGTGGAGGGATCTGCCGAATGTACGGATTCGGTTTCGCCAGAAGGTGGACTCAGTCAGCGAAAACGGAGTGCGGGTGGATGGCGAGATGCGGCGCGCGGATGCGTATGTGGTGGCGGTTCCGTTTGAAAACGCGGCATCGGTGTGCGATGGAATTTCCGCTCCCGATGGCGCTACCCACTCGCCTATTACCGGGGTGCATCTGTGGTTCGACCGGCAGGTGACGAATCTGCCGCACGCGACCTTGCTGGACAGAACGATCCACTGGATGTTCAACAAGGGGGGCGGGCAGCATCTGCAGCTGACCGTGAGTGCTTCGCGGTCTCTGGTCTCCATGCAGGCTGCGGAGGTACTGGAGCTCTGTATTCGAGAGCTGGGGGAGTTCTTTCCGGCGGTTCGGGAGGCTCGGCTGTTGCGATCGCGGGTCATCAAGGAAGTACGGGCGACGTTCTCGGCCGCTCCGGGATTAGAGGCGGCGCGGCCTGGTTGC
>JACMLA010000101.1 GCA_014379815.1 Bryobacteraceae bacterium
AGGGTAGCGAGAGTGCCAGTTCCGCTGGGGTCAGTGCGTGAGAGCCAGCGTAGTCCGACGAGCGTGAACGCCCAGGTAAGCCCGGACAGCAGGGAGAGTGCGTTTCCGAGTGCCGGGTTGGGAGCAGTGGACGTTGCTGGCTCGGCGGATACGAAGAACAACGCCATACCGGTCCCGACCCCGGCCAGCAGCCACACGTCAGATCGGCGAAGGTGCTCTTTCAGCAGCAGGGGGCTGAGCAAGATCAGGTAGGCAGGGGCCGTGGATTGCAAAAAGATGGCGTTTGCCGACGTGGTTAGTTTGTTTGCGGCTACGAACAAGACGAGGGTCGCAGCATAGGAAACGCCCACGAGAGCATGTCTCCAGGTCCAGCTTTTGCGTGCCTCAGGGATGAGGACGGCGACTGCGATTGCGGCGACAAGGGATCGGAAGCTTGCCACTTGCCAGCCTGTTAGGGCATTGCCTTTGATCGCGACTCCACCAGTGGAGAAGAGTACCGCCGCTGCGAGGATTGCGAGCCGGTAGATCCGCTGGTCTTTGGGTTGAGATGGGGTGATGTTACTGGTTTCGCGAGATGGGTCACTTGCCGCTTTGCTGCTCAAGAGTGAATTGTATGCCGCGTCGGGAGAAACGAACAGATGAATGTACAGATACGTTCAGCGGAACCTGAGGACGCCGCTGAGATCGTTGCTGTCCTGAATCCCATTATCCTTGCCGGCTGCTACACCTCGCTGGATCGGCCTTTTGAGTTGGACGAAGAACATCGATTCATCGCTGGGTTCCCGAAGCGAGGAATCTTTCACGTTGCGGAAGGCGAGGGATCGCGAATCGTCGGGGTCCAAACCGTCGAGCCATTCGCAACGTATACCGCCGCGTTCGATCATGTTGGGGTTATCGGGACATACGTTGCTTTGGATCACCGCCGGGAAGGCGTCGGGTCTCAGCTGTTTGCAGCCACTATTCAGGCAGCACACGGGAAAGGCTACGAAAAGCTGTTCTCATTTATCCGCGCTGACAATCCGGCCGCACTGGCCGCTTATCGGAAACAGGGATTCGAGGTCATTGGTATCGCACGCCAGCATGCGAAGATTCAGGGTCGTTACGTTGACGAGCTGATGATCGAAAAACTACTACTCTCGTAAGCACTCGTCCGCCAGATTGAGGAGGAGCTTGCGCTCTTTTTCATTACGGGTAAGCCAGGCGGCGTGCTCGAACTCGGCTCGCGCTTCTTGGAGACGACCTAGAGTGTCCTGAGTTAGAAAGTCGTTCACAAAGTCGCTGCCCGATTCGCTTACGCTCGCGGCTCAGAAACGACCGCCAATACAGAGCCGCGACCGTAAGGGAGCCGGGTTTCAAGGCGCGCAATTGTTCAGCGGAGTGGCTTTCACTATCATCATGAAACGCATGTCTGTTTTCCTTGCTGGCGTCTGTGAATGCGTCGAACGAAGCTTTGGGAGATCGACATACTTTCGAATTTTATTTTGCAGCGCTGTAAAATTCTCCGCGAACCGTGATCTCCGCCGGGCCAGTCAGAAAGATATCTTCGTCCTGCCAGCGCAGAGCGAGCGGTCCGGCTGGCGTGAGCACGGTAACCGGATCCTTTACTAATCCCCGGGCGTACGCGGCAGCGGCGGCTCCAGTGGAACCAGTTCCCGAAGACATCGTGACCCCTGCACCTCGTTCGAAAAACCTGACGTCGATTGTGTGTTGGTCGATGACTCGCACGAATGACACATTGGTGCGTTTGGGGAACCGCTGGTGGCCTTCGAGGGCTTCCCCTGCGGCTCTCCAGTCGAATGCGAAATTCTCAACGAAGACGGCGCACTGGGGGTTGCCGACGTCGAGCAACGTGGCGTCCCGGGTTTCGCTGGTGAGATCGATCCTGGCGTGGATTTCCAGAACGCGAGGCGTGCCCATATTCATTTCGAACACGAACTCGGTGCCCGTGCGGCTAACTGTACGGAGGTGCTTGAGACCGGCTCCTGTCTGAATCTGGACATCGTCGCGGAAGAGGCCCGCATCCACCAGAACGGCCGCTGCACAGCGAGTGCCGTTACCCGAGAGTTCAGCCTCGCTGCCATCGGAGTTCCAGAGCCGTATGGCAGCCGGACCCTCAGTAGCAGGTGGCGTAACCAGCATCCAGCCGTCGGCTCCGGGACCGATTTGCCTGTCGCATATGGCGATGGCGAGGGAGTCGAGACCTTCTTTGGGCGCGTCGTGCTCCCAGGTCAGGAGGAAGTCATTGCGCGCGCCGTGCGCCTTGAGGAATGGGATTGTCATGGATGCGCCGGTAGATCTCGACTACTGGTCCGCCCTTCGCATAAATCGTGCGCACGACGCGGTAGGACGTGTTGACCTTCATCATCGCAGAGGCCACCGGATCGGCGGCGATGGCTAGAGCCCACTCTTCGTTGAGAAAGAGATCGGGCCGCATCAGGGTAGCCAGATACTCGGGTCCGTTCCCTTCGTGGAGGCTTGCGCGCAGAGGAATACCAGACTGGCGAAGAATGCCGGTCAGATCACTGAACGATGTAAAGATGCCGTCACCTTTGCGATAGTGCTCGCGAAAGAAGCTGACCGCTTCGGCAGTGTACGCGCGGCGTGCGTCGGAATTCACTTTGCTTTCTTTCCATGTGATCCAGTTATCAGGTCGCGGATACACGAGCCATGGAAGGGACACTGCCATCACAATCGCCGCCGCGGCAAATCCCTGCACCCGATGCGGCAGCACCGCCACAAGAGCGGAAGCTGCCAGAGCAAGCAGGGGCAGCGTTCCGATCCCATAACGGGTGTTGTAGTAATTGTTGGGCCAGAGATTCGGAAGAAAGATTTCCGTGCCTGAGCTTCCGGCGTTGTGCAGGCTGAGGATGTAGAACGCGGGAATCAGGGCAAGAAAGCTGAGAGGCCAGATGGCTCGCTTCCAGAGTGCGAATGGGATGCCTGCCGCTGCCAGCCATAGCAGGACTGTGCCGCTGCACCACTGGACCGTCGTCCGGTAATACTGAAGCGCCTTGCCCCAGTTCTCGTGGGTTGGAAACGGTTGCGAACCGGGCGGATGACCTCTCTGATAGATTGCCTGGGCGGACCATGGACCGTTGTAAAACACGAGGGCGTTCGAGTGGAAGTAGTAATTGTGGGCCAGCCAGTAGAGGGGTGCGGCTCCCGCGATGGCAGCGAAGATTGCGGCGGCGGTCCAACGTCCGGGGCCTGCGGTGATTAGGAAAAAGAGGCCTACGAAGGGTATGAGGAACCAGCCCTCATATCGTGTGAGGGACGCGGCTGCGGAGCACACGCCGGCTGCGGCGACTGCCAGTAACGATCCGGTTTGGGCGAAGACGACGGTGAAATAGAGAAGCCCTGAAACCGAGGCGAGGAATGCGGCTTCGCCCATCGGGATCGACTGGAGATAGAGGAAATTGGGATTCAGGGCGAGGAGCAGAGCGGCACACCACGCGGCAGCAGAGCTGTCGAAGAGACGGCGAGACGTGGCGAATAGGGCCGTTCCAGCGAGGGCAAAGCAGAGGACTCCTGGTATGGCGGCGGCGAGACCTGTCTTCCAGAGCGAGTCCACTCCGACGAACGGGAGCATGAGGGCGTGCGGCACCGGAAGCCAGACGGTTCCGATCTGTTCGTATCCCGGCGTACGGGAGTCCACTACCCGCCGGGCGATGTTGAGGTGAGCTTCGGCGTCGCCCCAGTAGACTGTCCAGCCCTGCGAGTAGACAAAGAAAGCGAAGGCAGCTCCGAGAGCAATCAGGATCGTAAACGGCAGGAAAGCGGGCCTGTAGTGACCCGCATCTTTCGACTTAGCCGAACGTCGTGAAGTCTTTGAATTCTTCGTAGCGGGCATCGATCTCGGCGCGGGTCAGGGTTCGGAAACGCTCCACTCCAAACTTCTCACAGCAAAAGCTGCCCATAACGGAACCGTAAATCACTGCCCTGCGGAGTTCGCGGCGGTCGATGCTGGAGTCTTTGAGATCGAAGCCACAAGCGGCGAGGGCTCCGACGAAACCTCCGGCGAAACAGTCACCAGCTCCGGTGGGATCGAAAACCTTCTCCAGCAGGTAGCCCGGCACCACGAAGAATGTGTCGTCCCGAAACAACATGGCACCATACTCGCCACGCTTGATCACGAGAGTACTCGGGCCCATCGCGAGAATTCGCTGGGCTGCGAGCTTGAGATTGCTCTCTCCGGACAAGAGTCTGGCTTCGCTGTCGTTGATGAGGAGGAAGTCCCAGTCTTTGATCGTCAGGAGGAGGTGCTCACGATGATCATTGATCCAGTAATTCATCGTGTCGCCGCCGATGAAGCGGGGAGAATGCATCTGACTCGTAACGCTCTTTTGCAGTTCAGGCTGAATATTGCCAAGGAACAGGTACTCGGCGTCCTTGTAGCTTTCGGGAAGTTTGGGCTTGAAGTCGGCGAAGACGTTGAGGTCGGTACGGAGCGTCTCGCGATCATTCATGTCCTGTGAATACGCCCCTTGCCAGAAGAACGTCTTGCCGGAAACACGTTCGAGACCAGCGATATCGATGTTGTGTTTGGTCAGGAGATCGATGTCTTCCTGCGCGAAGTCATCTCCGACTACGGCTACGATTTTGACCCGGTGGAAGAAGCTCGCGGCCAGACCGATGTAGGTGGCAGCGCCTCCCAGCATTCGATCAACTTTGCCGTAGGGCGTTTCCACGCCGTCATAAGCTACGGAACCGACAACAACAATGGACATTGTTTCGATTGTAGCGGGCGCACACTGCGGAACGAATAACAAAAAGACCCGGCGGAATCATTCCGCCGGGCCACTACATGCAAGGGATAGAACGTTTTAACTCATTCGGCGGGAAGTGCGGGCGTTCTGAGTACGCGTACTCTCGAAAATAGCGCCACTGGTCATTGCGTGCAGGGGCAGGATGATCGAGTTGTCAACCAGTTCGGCCATCGTGTGTATGGGCAGGCCTTCGGCTTCCTTGAGGAAGATGAGGTTGCCACAGTCGGCGTTAAAATCGACGCGGATCCAGTCGCCGGCCTTGATCTGTTCGGTGGCGATCAGGTTCGACAGGGGCTGCACCAAAAGACGTTCGATGGCTCGCTTGAGGTGACGGGCACCATACCTGGGATCTATACCTTCGCGTAGCAGGAAACTCTTTCCGGCCTCAGTTACATGAAAGATAAAGGCTCGGTCGGGAGATGCGTTGAAAATACGCTGCTGTACGAAGTTCAGTTCAATGTCGAGTATCTTTTTCAGCTGATCTTCGCCCAGCGGACGGAAGACAACTACCTTATCGAGCCGATTCATGAATTCGGGAGTGAACTTGCGCCGGGCTGCTTCCACACCGGTCTTAGCAACTTTGACGTTCAACTTTTCATCGGAGCGGCAGGCCGCCTCGCGGGCGTTATCTCGAACGATTCCAAATCCAAGCTTCGGGTTCATCAGCGAACTCATCTCGGTAGCGCCGAGATTGCTGGTCATGAAGATCAGAGCCCTGGAGAAGTCTACTTTTCGGTTATCACCCAAGGTTAACGTAGCTTTGTCGAGAATGCCCAACAGAAGATTCCACAAGGCATCGCTGGCTTTCTCGATCTCGTCAAAAAGTACGAAGCTCACCTTCGTGGTGTCGGTATGATACTGATTCAAAACTTCCTGGCTGAGCAGCGGATGAGTTTCCCGATGTCCCAGATAGCCTGGGGGCGACCCAATCAGCTTGGCAATCTCGTGGCTGTGTTGAAACTCGGCGCAATCGATTTTGATGACTGCGCGGGGATTTTTCACCAGAGCCTCTGCAGTGGCTTCGACAATCCTCGTCTTGCCTGTTCCGGTAGGGCCGAGGAAGAGAAAGTTACCGATCGGTCTTCCAGGTGCACTCATACCGGTCAGGTACATCTGGTAAATGTTGACGATCTGTCCGATCGCCTCGTCCTGACCCACAATCGAGCGGCGGAGGCTCTGTTCAAAAACCTCTGCTTCCCGTCCGGTTCTGGTAGGATCCAATGCCATCTGTAGCTGCGCCATTATTTCGTTTCTCCCTGACTCCGAAAGCGAACCGTCGAGGTCAACTGCATCTGATTGAGCAATCGCGATGCCAAACATCGGACTGCCACTTTCCGGAAACGCGCCACCCGCTTCCGGTGCTAGGTACGGGGTGGTATTGAAGGACGGATTTCCACCCGGCTTACCGTCGTGCGCGCCGGCATGCGCAGGACGGACATCACGACATCCGAGACGTCCTGGGGTGCGATCTTCCACGATGCTCTTTCGGATCGTGGGCTGAAGTCAGTATCTACGCTGCCAGGCATTACGTAAGTTACCCGGATTCCATCATTTCGGTGATCTAGCATAAGAGCTTCGCTAAAGCCGTTGAGTCCGAACTTCGAAGCATTATACGCAGCACCTCCGGCGAACGGATTACGCCCCGCGAGGCTACTGATGTTTACAATGGAACCGCCGCCACTGGTTTTCATCCTGGGCAATGCTTCGCGACAGCAGTAGTAAACCGCATCGAGGTTAATGCTGAGAACCCGTCTCCACTCATCCTGTGCGAGTTCGCCAACAGGGCGAAAAATTCCTATACCCGCATTGTTTACAAGTATGTCGAGTCCACCGAACGCTTCGTCGGTGAATTGAAAAAAGCTGGAAACGGCTTGCAGATCTGCAACGTCGGTGGCCCTTCCGACCACGTTACCGCGTTCCCGCATCTCGGCAACAGCAGCATCGACGGCACTGGCTGTTCGACCGCAGATTGCCACTGAAGCGCCGTCATCGAGAAGAGCTTCCGTGATGGCCCGGCCGATACCTCTGGTGCCACCGGTAACGATGGCGCGTCTACCTGTAAGGAAGCCGCTCATTTTATCTCCAGGACGGTTTCTTTGTGATACATAAGAGGACAGTCGTGTTCTAGTTAGGACGAAGCGCCGATCCGAAATGGTACGCAAGTCCCACGGTTATAGTTGTGAAGCAGCGTACGTGCCGCTTCCGTGAGTACCACCTGAGCAGGATCCCGGTATACTGAAAATTCATGCACGAGTTCAGCGTGTTTTGGCTCCGTGCTGCTGCAGCCCTATATGCGGTAGGCCTGTTTCATACTCTCCAGATTGCAATCCGGCGAGGCCGCTCTATTTTCCGTACGGCACTCTCCTGCTTTGCGGCGGGTCTGGTTCTGCATATGGTGGCGCTGGTGGAAAACGGCATCGCTACCGGAACAGTTTTGCCAGGAGGGTTCAGCAACTCCGTTTCGCTATGGGCGTTCTTTCTGGGCATGCTGTTTCTGTTCGTGTACTGGCGCTACCGGATTGAGAGCCTGGGCGTCATCTTTTTTCCGCTGGTTTTTGTGATGACATCTGCAGCGGCGATCCGCGCCCCCGTGCAGACATGGTCGAGCGGTGCGGCGCGAGATACGTGGCTGGTCGTACATATTGCGCTTGTGCTTCTAGGCTATGCAGCGATTGTGCTGACGGCTTTTGCCTCTGTTCTGTACCTGATGCAGGAGCGGCAGCTGAAGCGGAAGAAGAGTATGATGCTGCTGGAGCGGTTGCCGCCTCTCGACATTCTCGACAGTTTAATCAGCAGGTCTTTAGGATTCGGCTTCGCTCTCATCACCCTCGGAGTTGTCACAGGAATCACGTGGGCCTATATCGATTCACAAGGCAGTCAGAATCTGGTTGACTCCCGATTGACTACCGCTCTGATCACGTGGGCAGCGTGTCTGTTGATGGTGACATTGCGGGTAACTGCCGGATGGCGTGGCCGCAGGACGGCGCTTATGGCGGTAGCGGTTGCGGTCTGCTCGGCTGCAACCTGGGCCGTGCATTACGTCCGGCACTGATCGCCATGAAATTTCTGCTCACAGGTCTGAACCATCGCACTGCTCCTGTGAGCGTTCGGGAGAGGCTTGCGATTCCGGAAGGTGCGCTTCCCGGCGCGTTGAGCGCTTTGGCACTGACACCAGGAATCTCGGAAGCGTTGATTCTGTCGACGTGCAATCGCGTAGAAGTGCTGGTCTCTGCCGACGACTGGACTGACGGAGCAAATGCCGTTACGGCGTTACTATGCCGCTTGCAGGAACTGGACCGGAGCTGGCTGGAGCCACACCTGTATGCACTGGAAGGCACCGATGCCATTCGCCATGTGTTTCGTGTGGCAGCGAGCCTCGATTCCATGGTGGTCGGAGAACCGCAGATTCTGGGTCAGCTAAAGGCGGCATACGCCGTCGCGAAAGAGAACGGCACGCTCAACGGCTTGCTCGAGTCGGTGGTGATGCGCGCGTTCAGCGTAGCCAAAAGGGTACGCACGGAGACAGAGATCGGAGCGAGCGCTGTGTCGGTCAGCTATGCCGCGGTCGAACTGGCACGACGAACGTTCGGCGACCTGAAGAAGCACCGTGTCATGTTGATTGGCGCGGGCAAAATGTCGGAGCTTGCGGCGCGGCACCTTCACCGCTCCGGTGCGGAGATTCGCGTTACGAACCGGACGGATTCGCGAGCGCGGGAACTTGCGCAGCTGGTTGGCGGCACGGCAGTGCATTACGACTCTTACAAGCAGCAGCTCAAGGACATTGACATCATCATCACCTCGAGCGGGGCGTCGGGATATCTGCTGCGCAAAGAAGATATGAAGAGAATCATCGAGGCGCGGAAGAACCGCCCGGTGTTTCTGATCGACATAGCTGTCCCCCGGAATATCGAGCCGGAAGTGAACGAACTGGACAACGTGTTTCTGTATGACATCGACGACCTGCAGCGAATTGTCACGGACAACATGAAAACCCGGATGAGCGAGGCTGAAGCGGCCGAGCGCATAGTCGCCGAAGAGGTCGAGCATCTGGAATCATGGCTGAGGGCGAGGTCTGTCGGTCCTGTGATCGCGGATCTGCAGGAGTCTCTCGAACGGTTGCGCGTATCCGAGGTGGAGAGGATGCGGGGCAAGCTCACCGGGCTGACACCGCAGCAGGAGCAAGCCGTAGAACAGCTGACCCGGGGAATCGTGAATAAGATCGCACATGGTCCGATTGCCGCTTTACGCCGAAATGCCGGGGATTCGACAGTAATCGAACGAATACGCAGTATTTTCCGGCTGGATGAGGATCGGGAAGCGCTTCGGGCGAAGGGTAAATAACGTTGCTGGTCATTGGATCGCGAGGCTCGAAGCTGGCTCTGTGGCAAGCGGAGTATACGAAAGCCCGACTGGAATCGCTCGGGTACGAATGCCGCATCGAGGTGATCACGACCAGTGGCGATCGCTTTCAGAGTGGACCACTGAAGGAGATCGGAAACAAGGGTCTGTTCACCAAAGAAATTGAAGAAGCGTTGCTGGATGGCAGTATCGATCTGGCGGTCCACAGCTTGAAGGATGTTGCCACCGGGATCCCTGCGGGACTC
>JACMLA010000857.1 GCA_014379815.1 Bryobacteraceae bacterium
AGGGTGTCGACAGCGAGAATCCGGAACTGATCGCTGGTGGGCCAGACAGACAGATGATGGCCCGCTTGACGCCGGACCAGACAGCGATCCTGTTCATCTCACCCAAAACAGATTACCCTGGTGGTCCTGTTAGCCTGATGCGCGCCTCTCTCAACGGTGGGGTCGCTCAGAACATTGGTGAACTGAACGGCTATTCCGGTCACAGATGCTCCACTACCGCCCTGTGCGTACTCGATGTCAACGAAGGCCCGGTACGAATCGTGTACAAGCTGGACCCGCTAAAAGGCAAAGGTCCGGAGTTATTCCGCAGGGGAGCGGAGGGACCGGAGACTGCCGTCTCGCCCGACGGGCAGCATCTGGCTTATGTAGAAGGAATCAATACGATCCGTGTAGTAAGTCCGGAAGGAAAGCCGGAGCGCAGCATTGTCGTGAAGGACGCCAGATTCCTGAATGCACTGGATTGGGCACCGAATGGAAAAGCGTTTTACGCCGGAGTACGCATTATGCCCGCCGGCGCTGCGCTGCTTTATGTCGACTGGGACGGTGGGTCGCGGTTATTGTGGCAGCACTCCGGCTCACCGCAGACGTGGGCCATTCCCTCGCCCGATGGAAAAAACCTCGCAATCCTCGGGGCAACGCGCGACAGCAACGTCTGGCTGATGGAGAAGTTCTGATGCTGGAATCGCATCTTCCTGGGCTTACGCAAATCGCCCGCGGGAAGGTACGCGACATCTACCAGACCGGTCCGGATCTTCTTCTGGTGACAACGGACAGGATCTCCGCCTTCGACTACATTTTGCCAGTCGGGATCCCCCGCAAAGGCGAAGTCCTGAACAGGCTCTCCCTATTCTGGTTTGACTTCCTGCGGAGCGTGATTGCGAATCACGTCATCACTGCCGACGCTTCAGAGTATCCACCGGAACTCGCGCCGTTTCGTGAGGAACTGCAGGGGCGATCCGTTCTCGTTCGTAAAGCCAGTATGATTCCGGTAGAGTGCGTTGCCCGGGGATACATCAGCGGATCGGGTTGGAAAGAGTACCTCGCACAAGGCGCAATTTGTGGGATTCGGCTGCCCGCCGGGCTCCGGGAAAGCGACCGTCTGCCGCAGCCGATCTTTACCCCTGCTACGAAAGCCGAGACAGGGCACGATGAAAATGTTTCGTTCGACCGGATCGCTTCTTCGATAGGCTCCGATCTGGCGGCGCGTCTTCGCGACCTCACGCTGGAGATTTACCGGCGCGCTTCGGAGTACGCTGCTGCACGGGGCATCCTGATCGCGGATACTAAATTTGAGTTCGGTTTTGTGGACGAACAGCTGATTCTCGCGGATGAAGTTCTCACGCCCGACTCGTCCCGCTTCTGGCCTGCGGAAGAATGGAAGCCCGGCGGTCCGCAGCCCTCGTACGACAAACAGTTCGTCCGCGACTACCTCGAAAAGATCCAGTGGAACAAGCAGCCTCCCGCTCCCGTACTATCCCCTGAGGTGGTTAGCCGGACCAGTGAGAAGTATATGGAAGCCTACCGCCTGCTGACCGGAGCATCGTTGTGAACTGGATCGACTGGATAATCGTCATCACGCTCCTGATAGGAGTTGCCGATGGATTCCGCGAAGGATTTGTCCGCATCGTCGTTGGCTTCGGAGCACTGATCTTCGCGTTCTTCGCGGCCTCCTGGCTAAACGGCTATGTCGCGAGTTTCCTTGGAGAGTGGATCCGAAACCGGACACTGGCCGTCTTTCTGGCATATGCCCTGATCTTCTTCGGGATCACTCTCACGGGCTCGCTGATCGCATCTTTGATCGTGCGCGCGTTTCGTCTGATTGGGCTCTCGCCTGTCGACCGGCTGCTGGGTGGAGGATTCGGTCTGGTCCGGGCCGGTGTCGGTCTGATGATCGTTGCGATGCTGATGATGGCCTTCGTGCCCAATCGCTGGCCCGATGCTGTGGGACGATCTACGCTGGCCCCGTACATTGTCGATTCGTCCAAAATCCTCTCCTCACTCACGCCATATGAAATCCGGCACGGAGTTGAACAGAAATACGATGAGCTCCGCGTACAACTGGAAAAACTCCGAAGCGGCCGTAAGCTGAGAATCCGCGAAGAATAATGCGACAACTTAGTTTGCTTGTCCTCCTGACATCCATAGCATTTGCGCAGTTGCCTGAAGAGGCAAAGCGTACGGTCCTCAGCCGTATGGATGCAGATCAGCCAAACTACGCCAGGCTTTCACGCCAGATCTGGGAGTACGCTGAGATCGGGTATAGCGAGGCAAAAAGCTCGGCTGCGCTTGTGGATACGCTGCGAAAAGCTGGATTTCAAATAGAGACAGGCGTGGCCAACATGCCAACAGCGTTCGTGGCTTCCTACGGAACAGGCAAACCTGTGATCGCCATTCTTGGCGAGTACGATGCACTGCCTGGGTTGTCGCAGGAACCGTCGCCGGACCGGAAGCCTGTTGTCGAAGGTGGGAGCGGGCACGGGTGTGGTCACAATCTGTTTGGAGTCGCCTCGGCCCACGCGGCCATAGAAGCAAAACGGGTGATGGAGGAACGCAAGATCAAAGGCACATTGCGTCTCTACGGAACGCCTGCGGAAGAAGGAGGAGGCGGCAAGATTCACATGATTCGTTCCGGCCTCTTCAAAGACGTGGACGCGGTAATCACGTGGCATCCGTGGAACGTCAACGCGACTAGTAATCAGAACTGGCTGGCTACCGCAGGAGCACGCTTTCGCTTCGCAGGCAAAGCATCGCATGCCGCGGCATCGCCCGAAAACGGCCGGTCTGCGCTGGATGCCGCGATGATCATGACGCACGCGGTCGATCTCATGCGGGAACACGTTCCCCAGGAAACGCGCATGCACTACATCCTCGACAAGCCAGGCGCGGCCGTCAACATCGTCCCCGATACAACCGAAGTCGTCCTGATGGCACGCCACCCGGATAGCAAAGTTCTTGCGGGAATCTGGGAGCGACTGCTGAACTGCGCACAGGCTGGGGCGCTCGCGACAGGAACGCAGATGAGTTTCGAGATGACCAATAGCTACTCGAACATGATCTCGAACCGCGTGCTGACCTCAGTCATGGATCGCAACCTGCGTGCGGTTGGAGGATTCCAGTACACGGCCGAAGAGAAGCAGTTCGCGGACAAACTGCGGAC
>JACMLA010000858.1 GCA_014379815.1 Bryobacteraceae bacterium
GGGCCAGTTGAACTTCAATCAGAAGATTACCGACCCCACGGCGCGTAACATGGCCTACCCTTTCGGAGTTGCTCTTACTGTCGAAGGCAGCCTTCTGGTCTCGGACGCCGCACACTCGCGGGTCCTGTTCTTCCGCAGACCGGCGAACGCAGACTTCACCAATGGCCAGGCGGCGGAAAAGGTGATCGGGCAGACGGATTTCTTCACCTTTGGCGGTGGCGGCGGACGGCGACTGAACAGCCCCCGTCATATTTCCACGGACACTGACGACCGCCTTTACGTTGCCGATGCGGGCAATAACAGGGTTCTGGTTTATGACCGAATCACCGTCGGAAGCAACGATCCGGATTTCGCATATCCGCTAGGCGGTGTTAACGCTCCTCAGGGTATCTGGGTCAGTCCGTTCACGGGAGAAATCTGGGTAGCCAATACCCGGGGCGGCGCTGGTCTGGCGACACGGTTCCCGCGATTCGAACAGCTGGCGATCAACCCAAATGCGGATTTCAACATTCCTGCCGCAGCACCCCTGGCCCTGACGCAGGACGCTTCGGGCAACCTGTATATTGCCGAAGGCACGAATCGTATCTCGGTTTTCTTTAACGCGATTACCTTCCAGATTGCTGGCAATTACGCCAACAGGCCTTTGTCGCCGGGAACGGTTTCGATACTCTACCCGGCGGGTGGAGGCGTGTCCTTCTCCTCGGATTCGTCGGCGTTTTCTACTTTACCCCTCCCGCAGGATTTGTCGGACGTACAGGTTCTGCTGAACGATCAGCCGGTATCGCTGTACGCGGTATCGCCCCGGCAGATCAACTTCCTGACGCCTAACAATGCGCCGACTTCAGGAACCGCTGAAATTCAGGTAATCCGCAAATCGACAGGTCAGATCATCGCGGTGAGTACGACGCAGTTTGGACGCGTGGCCCCAGCTCTGTTCGTTCAGGGTGCGGCAGCCCAGGGGCAGCTCGCGGCGCTGAATCAGGACAACACCGTGAACACACCGCAGAACCCCGCGGCGATCGGTACGTTCGTGCAGCTTTTCGGCACAGGCCAGGGTTTTGTACCCAATGCTCCGCCGGATGGAACTGCACCGACCGGACCCATTTCTACTCAGGACCGGCCGCGAGTTTACCTTGGCGGCGTTAACTTAGTAAGGGATGAAGATGTCGCGTATTCCGGTCTGGCTCCCGGACTCGTAGGAGTCTGGCAGATCAACGCCAAAATCCCTGAAGACGCGGCAGTGGGGCAGAACGAAGCCTCTGTGCAGTTGAACAGTGTGTCGTCTTCTGTGCTGCCCAACGGTCAGCGCCTTCGTACCTTCATCTCGGTGAAGAGGTAGTCGCAGTTTTCACGCGGGGCCTTACCGGCTTTGACCTCGGGGCCTCGCCCGGCGTGGTGTCCGTGATAACTTACGGATAAGACAGCAGGAGGCCCCAAAATATGAACAGGCGTGATTTCGTCCGGACCGGTACGGCTGCAGCGGCAGGCGTCTCTCTCAGTGCCTTTCCTTATCAGGCATTTGCATCCACCACGAAAAAGGAAGCCAGCGATCGCGTCAAGCTCGGACCTATGAAGGTCGAGTTGAGCCGACTCGCGATGGGCACCGGCACCAACGGTTCTGGTGGAAGCAGCAATCAGACGAAGAAGCTTGGCGTTCAGGGCGTCGCTGACATGTTCCGGGCCGGCCAGGACATGGGCGTAACCTTCTGGGACTCAGCAGACCAGTACGGCTCCCACCCCCATCTCCGTGCGGCGCTGAAAGGTGTGGCCCGCGAGAAAGTCACGATCCTGAGCAAGACACACGCTTCTACTGAAGCCGAGATGAAGGCGGATCTTGACCGGTTTCGCCGCGAACTTAACACGGACTATCTGGACGTCCTGCTGCTCCACTGCATGATGGATGGCAACTGGCCTGAGAAGAAGCAAGGTGCCATGAACGTGATTTCGGAAGCCCGTGAAAAGGGAATCGTCCGCACTCACGGCACTTCCTGTCACACTCTCGAAGCTCTGAAAACTGCAGCCAATACAGACTGGGTTCAGGTGGACCTTGCCCGCATCAACCCTGCCGGAATTGCGATGGACGCAAAGCCTGAGATTGTTCTCCCCATCCTGCGCGACATGAAGGCTAAGGGGAAGGGCGTTATTGGAATGAAGATTTTCGGCGCCGGCCGTCTCCGGAACCGTGCGGACGAATGCCTGCAGTATGCTCTCGCTTTGGACTGCGTCGACTGCTTCACGATCGGTGCCGAGAGCCGCGCCGAACTGGACGACCTGAATCGCAAGATCCCCGCAGCAAGCGTCCGGGCATAATGCAGAAAGGCCAACGACTGGAGCGGAGAGCAGTACTGCCTCTGCTCCTCGCTCCTTTTGTACCAGCCTGCAACCAGAACTCGCGCAAACAGATTGGAGTCATTCCGAAGGGCCGGGCGCACGTTTTCTGGCAGTCGGTGCATGCGGGAGCCGTAAAGGGCGCTCGCGAAACCAGTGTTGCAATCGAGTGGAACGGGCCGGCCAGTGAGACAGACATCACTGGTCAAATCCAGATTATCGAAGCGATGATTAACAAACGCCTCGATGCGATTGCGCTGGCTCCGATCGACAGAAAGGCTCTAGTAAACGTAGTCGAACGCGCAGGGAAAGCTAAGATTCCCGTCATCATATTTGACTCAGGCATCGACACGGGCGAGTTCGTTTCCCAGATCGCGACGGACAATTATCATGCCGGGGAACTGGCGGCCGAGAGAATGGGAGAGATCATCGGCGGCAAAGGTGTTGTCGCCATCGTAGCGACTCAGGCGGGCGCGGCGTCAACCATGGCGCGTGAGCAAGGCTTCGAGGACTTCATCAAGAAGAATTATCCCGGCGTCCAGATCGTCGATAAACGCTATGGCGATGCTGAGGTGGCTAAGTCACTTCGGGTCGCCGAAAACATGCTCACCGCGCACCCGGAAGTGATTGCTCTTTTCGCCTCCAATGAGTCCAGCACCATCGGCGCCTCTCAGGCATTGAAAAGCAGAGCGGGAAAAATCAAGCTGGTCGGGTTTGATGCTGGTCCCACACTGGAAGCCGACTTGCGGTCAGGTACGATCGATTCCCTGATCGTGCAAGACCCCTTCCGGATGGGGTACGAAAGCGTGATCACGGCGGTGAAACATATGAACGGCGAGAAGGCGGAGAAGATCCAGAATCTTGCACCCCGCCTGGTCACCCGCGAGAACCTGGACAATCCTGACGTACGGGAGCAGCTTAATCCGGACCTCAAGAAGTACCTTGGATAATCGCGGCTAAGTGAGCAGCGATTACTTCCGGTAGGTGCAAAACAGGATGTCCCCGGCCCCGGGAACACTATAGGGTAAAAAAGTGATCGTATTAGCAGCTATCTTGTAGTCAACGCCAACTCGCTGCAGTATTCCGTTCCGGTAGATCTGCAAGCTCGCCGCAGGAATTGGTGGACTGGCTAGCGTAAATCGCGGGTTCAACCCATTCACACTGCCTGCGGGAATTTCTGCATCGACCATGCTGATTACAGCACCCGATGTTCTGTACCAGACCTGAAGAATGTCGCTGGGCTGAGGGATTCGATTCTCGCTGATCGTAATCACATTTCCAGTCAGCTGATACTCGGACGAATTCATCAGCATGCCGTTGCGGAATATGCGGAGACTTTCCAGAGGCATCGGCAAAGCGCTCATCTGAAAATCCCGGTTCAGTCCATCGGTCGCACCGGAAGGCACCTCTCCATCGACAAATGTCAACGGAGCGCCACAAGGTCCCGAGGTACCGTCTACCCGGACACAATCCTGATCGGCACCAATGACTGCCTCAAGTGTTCCGGAAGCGGTGATTGTGGCCGCATGGTTCGCGGTCCATCGGGGACCTTTCGCCGGACGTAAGTCCAGCTCCGTGCGGAGTCCGGCGACATCCAGGATACCTGCGATGCCGGTGGAGAGATTGCCAGCGGTGCCACCCGTCATTCGAACATTAGCCAGCTTAAGCGAGGTCGAGGACGCAGGTACCGCCCAGTACTCGGTAAACTGCGTCTTTCCTTCACTAGTGAACCGCACCGTGTAGGAGATAGCAGGGGTGGCCAATACTGTCGGCATAAGGGACACACGCAGCTGCCCGCGAATAACGCGAACACTGATCGTGTTTGGCGGGACCACGGTCCCATCCGGGGTAGTAAACGAGATCCACTGAATTTCAGCGACGCCGTCAAACAGGGTGCCATTTGCTTTGTAGAGCAGGTCCTGGATTTTGGTCAAAGGCGGTGCTCCCAGGGTGACAGCAGCCATAAAGGCGAGTATTGCGATACTTCGAAGCCATCTGCGCGGCATAGAGTTATTCCTCCAGAAAACAAAAGGCCCGCGGATGTTCTCCGTCGGGCCGGGTGGCTGTGCCACGCAAGTAAGGATAACTTCGACACCTCGCAAACAGAGGGAAATCCCCTGGCGCAGATTACCTTAAGTTTAAGATTCGATTCGAATTAAGATTATTTTCACAACTCGTCAACGCCTCTGGAGAGAATTGGAATTATGCCAAAACGGCTTGTCTGGTGATCGTTTCCGCACCCAGATATGGCCTGAGTGCTTCAGGAATCAGCACGCTGCCATCCTCCTGCTGGTAATTCTCCACGATTGCTACCCAGGTCCGCCCCACGGCCAGGCCGCTGCCGTTCAAGGTGTGCAGAAACTCCGCTTTACCCTTCCCTGCTTTGTAGCGGATGTTGGCGCGCCGCGCCTGAAACGCCTCGAAATTCGAGCAGGAAGAGATCTCTTTGAACCCACTTTGTCCGGGCAGCCAGACTTCAATGTCGTACGTCTTAGCCGCTGAGAATCCCGTGTCGCCAGTACACAACACGACCGTACGATAAGGCAAACCGAGCTTCTGCAGAATGCGTTCGGCGTTTCCTGTCAGGCGTTCATGCTCTTCGTAGCTCTGCTCTGGCCTCGTGAATTTGACCAGTTCCACCTTCTGAAACTGATGCTGACGGATGATTCCGCGCACGTCACGGCCATAGGAACCGGCCTCGCTGCGAAAGCAGGGTGTGTAGGCAACGAGGCTGAGCGGCAGCTTGTCCCCGTCGATGGTTTCGTCCCGGAGCAGGTTCGTCACAGGGACTTCGGCAGTCGGCGCAAGCCAGAAGTCCGTGTTTTCGCAATGGAAGAGATCCTGTGCAAACTTGGGCAGCTGCCCGGTCCCGAACAAGCTGGCAGAGTTTACGAGGAAGGGAGGGAGAACCTCGGCGTAGCCATGCTCGCGCGAGTGGACATCGAGCATGAAGTTGATCAGGGCGCGCTCCAGCTTTGCACCAAGCCCCAGATAAACGGCAAACCGCGAGCCGGTGATCTTGGCCGCGCGTTCCATGTCGAGAATCCCCAGTTCCGGGCCAAGTTCCCAATGCGGTTTCGGCTCGAAGTCAAACGAGCGCGGATCCCCATGCCTGCGTACTTCTACGTTGTCTTCCTCAGAGCGGCCCACCGGCACGGTCTCGTGCGGAACGTTAGGTATTCCAGCAAGCTTTTCCCGGAACGCATCATCCAGTTGTTTTACCCGCTCGTCGAACCCGGTGATGCGGTCTCCGATTTCCCGGACGGCTGACTGCCGGGTGGTTGTATCCTCACCCGCTTTCTTCGCGGCTGCGATTTCACCACTGGCCTTATTGCGCTCCGCCTTTAGTGCTTCGGTCTGGCTAATGGCCGCGCGACGTTCGGCGTCCATGGCGCGAAAATCGTCTATATCGAGCGTGAAACCACGGGTTGCCAGCCGCTGGGCCATCGAGTCCAGGTTCGCCCGGAAAGCGGAAAGATCGTGCATTTAGCGCTGTTCGATCGGCGTCCACGGCTGGCCGTCGGGTTGGCCCGTGTATTCGGCGCGGGGTCGGATCAGGCGATTGTTGCGGTATTGCTCCAGAATGTGTGCGGTCCAGCCGGACATGCGGCTCACCGCAAAAATAGGAGTGTACAAGTCAATGGGAATGCCAAGTGAGTAGTAAGTGGAAGCGGAGTAGAAGTCCACGTTTGCGTTCAGATTCTTGGTTTCCTTAATGAACTTTTCCACTTCACGCGATGCGAGATAGAGATCCACGTGACCGGTGCGCTCGCCAAGTGCTTCTGACAATTTCCGAAGATGCGTCGCCCGCGGATCTTCGGTGCGATACACGCGGTGTCCGAAGCCAGGCATCTTGATCTTGTTGCTCAGCTTGTTGCGCACTTCCTCGACGGCGGCATCGGTTCGTGCATCGACCTGAAGCAGGAACCGGATCACGTCTTCATTCGCGCCACCGTGGAGCGGGCCTTTCAGTGCGCCGATTGCCGCTGTAACTGAAGAGTAGATGTCCGACAGGGTCGCCGCAGTGACGCGGGCCGCGAAAGTCGAGGCATTCAGCTCATGGTCCGCGTGCAAAATCAAGGCAACGTCAAGCGCCTTCTCGCTGATCTCGTCCGGTTTCTTGCCTGTGAGGGTGTACAGAAAGTTGCCCGCGAGTCCGAGTTGCGGGTCGCCCTCAATGACCTCGTGGCCGTTGCGGAGCCGGTCAAATGTAGTAACGATCGTCGCGGTCTGCGCTATCAGTTTCTGAGCTTTGATCAGATTAGCCTGCTCGGACATATCCTGCGCGTCGGGATCATACAGACTCAGCATGGATACGGCGGTGCGGAGAA
>JACMLA010000859.1 GCA_014379815.1 Bryobacteraceae bacterium
CGCTGTGTCATTAACTCGGTAAGGTAGCCTTTCTCCTGCACAGGCGAACCATTCAGAAACATTTCAGGGTCTGTGTAGCTGCGATGACCGCCGCTCATCGTATAGTTGTAGCGGTAGCCATGGCCAGGCTTTTCATCATTGCCCATGTGCCATTTGCCGACGTACCCGCAATCGTATCCAGCTCGCGACATCAGGTCAGAGAACATCACCTCACTTCCAAATGACGGAGCAGGCGCCTTCTGCCCCTGCGGAGGAGCTTCGATCGGTTCGTCCGTCAGATAGTCGTAAATCCCGTGCTGTCCCGGAGTTCTTCCTGTGAACAACGTAGCCCGGCTTGCCGAACAGATCGGCGTGCAGACAAAGGCATTGTTGAATCGCATGCCCGCCCTCGCGAGCGTGTCGATATTGGGAGTTCGTATGTCCTTGTTGCCGTAGCAACCGGTCAGCCACGCGGGAAGATCGTCAGCCAAAACCAGCAAGATGTTCGGGCGTGGACCAGTACTTTTCCGGTCCGCTCCAAATGCGCCAGAAGCCGCAGTAGCGGCCAGAAACTGTCTGCGATTCAACGACACTCAATCGTCTCCTTCAAAGAACATCAGCAAATCCGCGCTTCAGATGCCTGAAAAATAAACCTCCGCAGACGAATACTCCTATAGACCACAGACTCACCACTAACAGATCCTCTGCGGAAGGCGCGCGCCACGACAGCAGTCTCTCGCGGTAGGCACGTACGATCCCAGCTAGCGGGTTCCAGTGTGCGAGGAAACGAAAGCGTTCCGGAATCTGTTCCTCGCTGATAAAAATCGGAGTAATCCAGAACCAGAATGTCATAAAGACAGTCAGAACCTGACCCGTATCCCGCAAGTAGACCTGGAGACTGGCGACGACCCATCCAATGCCCACAGCAAGCATCCCGAGCAGGAGCATGTAGACCGGCAAAATCAGAGTCATCGGACTTAGACTGCCGTTGCGCCACAGGACGACGCCAAGAACCAGCCCCAGCGCCAGTAAGTGGCTCATCAACGAGGACAGGAAAACCGAGAGAGGCAGGATTTCAGAGGGAAAGACAGTCTTTGTAATGAGATTCGCGTTGTCCAGCAGTGAATTCACTGAGCGGGTTACGCTTTCCTGAAACAAGAGCCACGGAAGAAACCCAGTGAACAGGTACAGGGTGTAGCTGTCTGTCAGTCCATCCTTTGGAGCTTCCTGTCGCAGGCAAATCTGGAATACAAACGTCCAGCTCGCAAGTAAGACAAGAGGCTGAATCAATCCCCAGAGCCATCCTGCGGCAGACCCTATGAATCGCTGGCGGAAATCCCGCCGCACCAGCTGGATTAGCAGCGTGCGCCCGGAAAACAGATTGCGCAGAAAATGTCGGCCCGGAACTGCCATGTATTCACTCAGCGTGACACAGCCGCGAGACCGCTTTTGGATTAGTCGGGAAGTTTAATTCAGGAAACGGCTTAGCCAGTCGGCGATGCGAGGGACGAATTGTAACTGCTCATCAGCCAGATACGAAATCATAGCTCCCAATGAAACCAGCAGACCTGCCAAAACGGGATCATGTTGCATTTACGCCGCTCCCAGATAATTTACTTATTCAAATGGTAACGCGCAAATCCTGTTGAAAGCGGTCGAAGAAAGGGGGCTTGTGGTGCCCCCTTTGCGGGTGCTATTTCGCGGTCTTCAGGATTGCGTTCACGTTCGCGGTACCGTTGGGCTGCACCATCATGTCGCGGGACCATATGCTCGCCCCGTACTTGACTGTGATCTTGTGCATACCTGGCGCGATCTTCGCCTGGGTGGGCGTGCTGCCTATGAAAACCTTATCAACCTCCACCTCTGCCCCCGCAATATCTGAAGTGATGTTGACCGTAGCAAGTTCGGCGACAGCGCTGGTGGCGGGCGCGCTGCTCTGCTGACCAGCAAGCATCAGCTGATTTCCCTGAGGCGTCAGAGGAGCTGGCGCGGTCTGGTAAACGCCCGGCTGAGCGCCACCCGGCTGTGCACCACCAAGGGACGCTACATACTGTGGAGTCATCGCATGATCAGAATCGGTAAACACCTCGAAGACGATGCCTTTGTTAATGGTTACGTCCTTGCCTTTTCGCAATAAGAAAAACGGAGCAGCAGGCCAGAAGAGGATAGCGGCGCCGGCTGTCATGATTCCTGTGCTGACACCTTTGCCCTCTCCTTCCCGCTTCTGCATCGTGTATCGCAATGGGATCCACTCCCCGTCAGCCGCGCGAACCTTGTCCACGGAAAAGTCGAGTTTACCCTTGCGGCCCATGTTCTTTCTTTCCTCGGCGAGGATGACGCTGCCCACCACCGGAGCGCCCTGAGGAATGACGGTAATTCCATTTACTTTCACCGCATCGTTCAGAGTCATCTGAACTTGCTGCCCAGCTTCTGCCGTCGAGGAGCTGAGTGTCTGCTCCAGCCGGGCAGACAACTTGGTGCCATTGGGAACCACAAGTTCAGCGGCAGATAGCTTGCCGATGATTACTGTAATCAGTGCGAAACGGACAAAACGTATGTTCAATGTATTCTCCTTGCCAAAGATGTTCTAAAAGAAGGTTTCATGTTACATCGCGGAGGCAGGAAGCAAAACAGGACATCCCCGATTTCAATCCCGCTTCAGCGGCTATAATCACCGCATGGCCGCAGCTCCGAACCGCAGCATGCCGGAGGTTGTCGACCTGAGTAAACTGCGGGGAGGCGATCTGGACTCCCTGCTTGCTGACGAGGTGCTGACATGGCGTTCGACCCTTAGCTGGGACTTCACCGCTTCGGCCAACCTCGTCAAACGCTATCTTGCGATCCATTCTCTAAATGGGTATGCATTAAAGGTCGGCTCCCATTTCATCGGTTACTGTTACTACGTTTCCGAAGAGCGTAAAGGGCTGATCGGCGATCTTTACGTGTCGCGGGAGTGGGCCAGTCAGGAGACAGAAGACCTGTTGCTTTCGGCTGCCCTGAACGCCCTGGTCAGCACGTCTGGTGTGGACCGGATTGAAGCGCAACTGATGCTGCTTCATGGACCTTTCGAGCGGACGGTACCGCTGGCCCGGTACGGACAGATCTATCCACGGATCTTTATGCGCGCGGAACTCAACGAGTCCTCTCCGCTCCCGTCCGTTCAGTCAGAAAATGACCTGCGCTGGGAGGAGTGGAATGCAAAGCGCGAAGACGAATCCGCAGGGGTGATTGCCGTCGCCTACCGCGATCATGTTGATGGAAACATCAACGATCAGTACCGGACGCGTGCCGGTGCCAGGCGCTTCCTGCATAATGTGGTGAACTATCCCGGCTGCGGCAGCTTTTTGCCAAAAGCCTCTCTGGTGGCTCTGGATCGCACTAAACAGATAGCCGGGCTAATCATGGCCAGCTCAGTAGCCGGCGACGTAGGTCACATCACTCAGGTCTGTGTATCGCCGCAGTGGAAGAGGCGCGGCGTGGGCTATGAGCTGGTGCGCCGGTCGATGCTGGCAATGGCAGATCACGGTTGTGAACGTGCCAGCCTTACTGTCACCGCCGCCAATAGAAACGCTATTGAGCTGTACCAGAATATCGGCTTCCGTGCGGTAAGACGGTTTGCCGCTTATGTGTGGGAAGGGTTCTGACTTACCGTCTCGGCGATACTTTCCGAATCGTCCGAACAATCACATCGGCTTTAGTCAAAGAACCGTTGATTACTACTTGGTCGCCGACAAACGACATGACTTTTGCCTTGTTACTGATCTTGTAGGCATTCATATCACCGTCCCTGATGAAAACAGGGTCCCAGCCAGCCTTCACACACTTTACTGCGCACTCTCTGGCTTCCGGATTGTTCCGGGCATTATTCCAGCCGCATGCCGCATCCGAGATAAATCCGGTTAGCTCCGCACCCCCGAGGGTTGTTCCCAGAACCAAAAGCAAGAAAGTAAGTTTATGGGGCACTCTTGCATCATAGTTGATATACTTGCCCGCTACGAATGCGGTTTTACCTATGTATTCTGGCAACGTTTGCCTGTCTCCCGTCAACTGCCGACCCGCTCTTTTCCGTTCGTCTTCTTTCGCCTCTCACAACAGGCTCTCTGCGGCCCGGAGCAGTCTTTGAAACCGTAGTGATCTCTCCCGCGATCACCTCATCGGGTATCTTGATCCCTGCTGGAAGTCTCGTCCGGGGCCGTGTGTTACACGCTCGCAGCGTCGGTCTTGGTTTCCGCCGCGAACGAGCCCAGCTCGACTTAGATTTCTTCGAGTACCAGTTACCGGATGGTACTGTCGTACCCTGCACAGCCCAGGTAAGGGACGTCGATAACAGTCGCGAGTCTGTTAGCCCAACCGGAGTGATTCGGGGCGTTCTTGCAGCAGGAGGGCCGCCAGGTTTTGCACGAGGCATTTGGCGTATGCCGGCTACCGCGGTCTTACACCGGCCTTCCACACGGCTCACGGGAATCGGAACTGGGATATTCACCCGCTCAGGATTTGGGCCTCCCTGTACTACGGGCCTAATCGCGCTCCGGTGGATCGCATTCCGCTTTCCAGATCCTGAGATTCACTATCCAGCTGGGACGGAGCTGACCCTCACGCTCACATCAACGGCAGACCCTGCTCCCTTTGTCGATTCGATAGACGAGGCTGCTGGCGAGTGGGAGAATCTCGGCACGTTCCCGCGCGAGATCCGACGGAGTAATCAGAAGACCGCCGACGACATCATCAACGTCAGCTTCCGCGGCTCGCTGAAGCAGTTGCACGATGCATTTACCTCCGCAGGCTGGACTACCGCTGACCCAATCAATCGCCGGACGTTCGTCAAGATGTACAAGGCCTGGGTCGGAATGAAAGGTTACGCCAATGCTCCGGTATCGAAGCTGTACTACGAAGGCCGTGAACCAGATGTCGTGTTTCAAAAGAGCCTGAACACCGTAGCCCGGCGGCACCATATTCGCCTGTGGCGACTACCGAACAGTGACAACCTCTGGCTCGGTGCGGCAACTCATGACACCGGCGTAACGTTCGATTTTGGGCCGCAGATGCTAACCCATCGCATCGATCCAGCAGTTGATAAAGAACGAACAAAGATATGGAACGACCTTGCATTTGCAGGTTGTATCAAAAGTGCTGCCTATGCGTCGGTGCCGTCACTGACGAACCTCAGTCGGGCGATTGAAACAGACGGCCGCGTGCTGCATTTAAATATCGGGACTTGCATCACCCGTTGGCCCACCACCGTCGCATCCTTGCGACGCGGTAAGTGGTATCGCTGTCTCGCTCGCCGATTCAGCCTCGAGACGCGACACTACATTCTTAGAGACAATGCGTTCTACTGGACCTTTCGGGCCGTCCGGGCCGCGCAGATCCAACTTACCAGACGTGGCAAGTTACC
>JACMLA010000102.1 GCA_014379815.1 Bryobacteraceae bacterium
CGCACGATTATGTTCGCAACGGGACCAGGACTCTGTTTGTGGCGCTCGACATCGCGACCGGTACTGTCTTCACCGAATGTAAGCCGAGACACCGGCTTCAGGAGTTTCTCTCGTTTTTGAATCGGCTTGACGAATGTATTCCGCCGGATCTGGAAGTCCATCTCATCGTCGATAACTATGGCACGCATAAACATGCCAGGGTTCGCACATGGCTGGCAAGGCGGCCGCGATACCAGGTTCACTACACGCCAACATACTCGTCGTGGCTCAATCAGGTGGAGCGATGGTTTGCTTTGATCACGCAACGGGCGATCCGGCGAGGTTCGTTCCGAAGCGTGAATGAACTGATCGACAAAATTGACCGCTTCGTCCAGCGTTACAACCGGACTAGCAGGCCATTCGTGTGGACAGCTACGGCCGACTCCATTCCTCGAAAGATTGCCCGGTTTTGTTCACGTATTTCCGGGACACAACATTAGTTCTCCCGTTGTTTTAGGGCGACCGAAAAGTCCCAGACCTGTAGGTTGCCCTTCCCTTCCACCCATTCTCCAATCCCGTATTCTCCAGCTGTCAGCGGCTTTACCGGCCAAACTTTGTAGAGACCGTCCGCGAGTTGCTGCTTGAAGGTCTCCACTACATCCGTGGTCTCCACTAACTCCTTCGACACCGGAATCGTGTCCCATTTCTGAGCCACCCGCGCGTTCTTTGCCGGAGTGAGCCGGATCATTTCAAACCGGATCTCGCCTGCCATTCTTACGTAAAATTCCGGCTGACCTGGGGGAACCACATGACTCGCTTTCAGACCATCGATCTCCACGGTCGATTTGCCCGTAAAGATGGGAAGGGGCGAGACGGCCTTCAGAAGAGACCGGCGCTTGTCGTTGACGACTTTGGTCTCCGCATTCTTCAGTGTTACCGCCTTTTCACCTTGCACCTGGAAAACTCCAGCTTCGTAAGGAATGGCGGCAATCTCATTCTGTTGGGCGCGCTCCGCTTTCTCTTCGGCGTCGGCCAGCTTTGCTTCCTCGTTGCGTTCGACCTCGCGTTTGGAAGACTCAGTCTCGGTCTTCTTCAGGTCGACCAGCTCCAGCGGAATTTCTTCCCACTCGCCCCGTTCGCTGCTGTAGTACCGAACCCGATCGGCGAGCTTTTCGTATTCGCGAACGCTGTGCCAGGTGCCATCCTTTAAGAAAAGCCGTATGGTCGCGGCACTTAGCACCGTACCAAGGAAGACAAAGATCAGTGCGGCGCGGAACATGGCGTTTATGGTGGTCACGAGCTCTACCAGTGTGACTCGATTCAGCCATCCATGGTTCCAGACCAGCTAATTCGGGCAAGAGCCTACCATAAGGGCGATGAATTATCGGCGTTTGGGCAAAACAGAACTGCAGGTGAGTGAGATCGGCTATGGCGCGTGGGGTATTGGAGGCAAGCAATGGCAGGTCAGCTCAGACGAAGAATCTGTACAGGCTCTGCGGCGCTCCTTCGAGCTGGGTTTGAACTTCATTGACACCGCGATGGCATACGGCGAAGGGCACAGCGAGCGAATCGTAGGCTCTGTCGTAAAAGAGGCGCCGCATCAGGTCTTGGTAGCGACAAAGGTGCCGCCGAAAAACCGAATCTGGCCGGCAGCTCCGGGATCTTCCATCGTGGATGTGTTCCCGTACGACTACATCGTGTCGTCAACGGAAGCGAGTTTGCGGAATCTGAAAATGGAAACCGTAGACCTGCAGCAACTCCACGTTTGGGATCCCGGGTGGACAGATCGCGACGAATGGAAACGTGCATTTGAAGATCTGCGCCGTGCAGGAAAGATTCGTTTCGCTGGTATCTCAATCAACGACCATCAGCCCGATTCGGCGCTGGAGGTTGTGGCCACAGGTTTGATCGACACCGTGCAAGTGATTTACAACATCTTCGACCAGACACCGGGAGAGAAGCTTTTCCCCGCGGTGCAGAAGCACGACGTTGGCGTTTTGGCGCGCGTGCCTCTGGATGAAGGAGCGCTCACGGGGACGATCCGGCAGGATTCCACGTTTGACGACCCGTTTCGCGCGTTCTATTTCAGTGGCGACCGTCCAAAAGAGGTTGTCCGGCATGTAGACGCGCTGCAGGCAGACTTGCAGGATGTCTCAGGCACACTGCCTGAGATCGCCCTCCGGTTCTGTATTTCGCATCCCTCGGTGACTGCTGCAATTCCGGGCATGCGACGTGTTTCCAGCGTTGAATCCAGCTGCGGTGCGTCGAACACCGGACCTCTGGACCAGAACATACTTGAGAGGTTACGTAAACATGCGTGGAACAAAAACTACTATTCTTAGACCGATTTGCCTCCTATTGACGATCGCAGCTATCGGAACAGCCGCAACCCCGGACTATTTCCCTCTGCAGACTGGTAATTCCTGGGCCTACCGGGTTTCGCAAGGCCGCTTACCCGGCCGTTCCGCTGCCGTAAACGTTGGCGAACAGGTTTCCGCGGGAGGTCGCCAGTACTTCAAGGTGCAGTTCTTCGAGCGCGATTTCCTGGTTCGTCAGACCGAGGACGGATCGCTGGTCTCCTGGAACTCCGATGCAAAGTCAGAGGATGCGTGGCTGCCTCTGGGTGCGGCGGAAGGACAAAGCTTGCAGACTTCCTTCGACGACTGCGCCAAAACTGCTGCTGTCCGCAGCCGGGCCGCGAAGATTACGACCGAGATTGGTGACGTGAACGAGGCTCTGGAGCTTCGGTATACGGCGAACTGCGCAGATGCGGGGACGACGGTTCAATACTTCGCGCCGTACATTGGGCTAGTCCGCGGAGAGGAAACCAGTATTGCCGGTCCCGTGGTTTATGAACTGCTGTACTCGCGGACGGGTATCACCAACATCGATTCAAAAATCAACGCATTTACCCTTGCGACGGACTCTTCCGTCTATCCCCGTGGTCAAACCCGGGAAGCAACCGCCCGCCTGACATTGCGTGCCAGTGAAGCGGTGAAGTTGAGTTTCTCCAGTGGCCAGTCGACAGACCTGACGATTATCAACGATAAAGGCGAGTCTGCATACACCTGGTCGGCCGACAAAATCTTCATCGCGGTTATGCGCGAGGAGCAGGTTGGCCCGGGGGAGAAGACCTGGCTGATGAACTTTCCAGTAAGTCAGTTGCCTCCCGGCAAGTACACCGCGAGGGGCCGTTTGACTACTTTGCAAGAGGGGTATTCGGCGATCGTTACCTTTGAAGTTCGATAAGCTTTCTTTTTGAGGATTGGGATTCATACTTCGCGTTCAGGGTCGCTGGAGAAGGCGGCCCTGAAGGCTCATGAGCTCGGGGCAAACACCTTCCAGATTTTTTCCAGCAGCCCCCGGATGTGGCGTCAAAGCCGTCTGGATCCGGCGGATATTGCCCGTCTGAAATCGCTGCGCCAGCAGTATGACCTGACGCCTTTAGTCATCCACGACAGCTATCTCATCAACCTCGCTTCCTGCGATCCACCGGTCCGTTCTTCTTCGATCGCTGCATTCCGGGGCGAAATTGAAAGGGCAATCGCAATCGGCGCGGAATACCTCGTAATGCATCCTGGAAACTGCAAAGGGCAAGCGCTCGAGCAGGGTCTGATGAATGTTATTGAAGGTCTTGGAGAAGCGGCGATCGGCTTGAAGAGCAGGGAACTGACAATCCTTCTGGAGAACACCGTCGGCGCAGGTGGACAAATAGGAAGCCGCTTTGAAGAACTCGCCGTTATTTGGCAATTTGTTCAGGAGCGGCTTGAAATTCCGGTCGGGTTTTGCCTCGATACCTGTCACTGTTTTGCTTCCGGCAATTACGACGTTTC
>JACMLA010000860.1 GCA_014379815.1 Bryobacteraceae bacterium
ATCTTGAGCCCTACTTTAATGGACTCGGTCCGGAACAGCGGTGCCTCACCCGCAGGCTCTGTACCATGCAGGATGAAGGGAGCAATTTCGACATTCAGATTGCTCCAGTCGAACTTAAAGGATCCAATTTCGACTCGCCCGCCACTTGCTTTCTCAACTTCGGTTACGATGCGCTCGCGTACCTTCTCGCGAAACCAGCTGCCAGGCAGAATCAGGATGGCGGCCAGCCCGAGCAGGAGAATTAGCCCGGCAAGAATACCTGTGACCCAAAGCAGGATCCGGACTGGACGTGCAACGCGATGCCGCTGCGATGGTGGAGGGGGAGGAGGAGGCGCCGCTGGAGGAACTGTCGGGCTCATTGGAATGCCTCATCACGGTAGCGGATTCGGGTCTGCGTGCGGACCTGACCAAGCCAGCGGTCCAGAGCATTATCGACTCGTTGCTGCATCAGCAGCACTTCGATACGGGGTCGGGCTTCATCAAAGGACATTTTGGCTTCGGGTGAGCTGGCCGCCGAAAACTGCTCGTTGTAAAACGCCTGGAGTTCGTCCTGGGGAATCGTGACGCCAGGACGAAAGCGGACTTCGATAAAGTCCAGAAACGTCGCCTGCCAGTCGAATGCCTCGCGCACATCGGCATCCGTGAGACGATACTTCGCCAGACTTCCACGATACTGCTCCTCGGAAGAGAACCGTTTCCGGAACTCCGCGTACATCTGTTTGGAATGAACTGCTGCATCGGGCACGTAGTTACTGGTGCTGATCTCGCGTCGGATCAAGGTCTGATCGACCAGCCGCTCCGCTGCTTCACGCCGGCTGCTCGCGCCAAGGTCTGGTTCGGTCCCATTTAGCAGAGCTGTGATACGAACCTGCCGCACGACTTCACTGGAGGTAATGATGCGGTTCTCCATCGAAACCGCCACGCGATCGATCACCTCCGCGAACGAAGGGAGACTGCACGCGACGATAGTCAGAAAAAAAACAGATCTCATAGCTGCCTTTTAGAACAACTGACCAAGGGAAAAGTGAAACTGGAAGCGGCTGATTCGCTGTTCCACAAACTGGACGCACCCGATGCTCAGGTTGGCGCAGTTAGGTCCGTAGGCATCAAGACTTCGCAACTGTTCGGCAGTGCCCTGGACCCCGTTAAATCGAGGCGCATTTACGCTCCAGGCAATATCCGCCCGCACTGGGCCCACAGGGGTTCGGTAGCGAATGCCGAATCCGATTGCGTGGACCATGTAATCAAAATCCTCTACATTTCGTTGGGAGAACCGAAAGCTAATCGCCCCCGGTTTGCTGTAAACGTTCCCGGCATCGTGGAAAACGACACCGCCGATGTTATCTCCAAGCAGCGGAAACCGAAGTTCCGTGTTGTGAAACATCAGTGCCTGGCCACCGATCGGGAAGCCAGTTTGGCCGTCTCGTGGACCAGCCTGGTTGTCAGGAAATCCGCGATGGGAAGCCACCCCACCGCCAAAGAACCTCTCAGGCAGGGGTATTTCCGATCTGGTGTGCTCAAACTCCAGTCCAAAGCTGATCTGGCGTGCAAGAATCAGATCCCGCCCGATGCGGTGATACGTTGCATTGCGCCCCAGCACTCGCGAGAATCTGTTCGGCTGGCCTGTGACGCTGGACGCAAAAGCGCCATCGATGGTGTTCAGGATACCGCGGCGCGCATCCACCGGATCATCGCGACGGTCCTGTATGAAGGTACCTGAGACTGTCGCGAGGTTCACCGGCTGCGCGAACAGTGGAATGAGTGCGGGGTTAATCGCAATGTCGCTGATAGCGACACGACGGTAGGCTATGCGGTACTGTGCCGTGTTCGCGCGGGTCAGGCGCTGGGACAGCTGCACGGACGCTTCGCGCCGCCGCGAACTGAAGGTACTGACGTCGCGGGAATCGTCGAACAGGCCTGTAAACGAGAGATTGAGCGCATCGTTGCCCTTAAACTGTGGAGCCAGATAAGTCAGGACTCCGCGCTGCCGAAGATTCGGTGCCCATTGCGTCTGCAGCGTGATGGTGTGTCCTATGCCCAGAAAATTGTTGCGGCTGACTCCAAAAGAGATGCGCGGACTGAATCCAGCAGAACCGGCAGGCGAGTCAAAGTTGGTGTTGGAGCTTTGGCCAATTCGCGCGATCTGGGCTCCGATACCACCGTTGATCGACCAGCGGCTGGCCTCTTCAAACCGGTAGAGAACGTACTTGTGATCGGTCTCGCCATCGGGGTTCTGCAGGGCTGCGTCCACACGGGCGAAGATGCCAAGATCATACAAGCGCCTCTGGTTTTCGATAATCGCGCTTTGTGCAAGCGGCGTGCCTGGGGTGAGATTGCGGATTCTGGAGTCCACCAGACCGTCGCGGGTGGCGCCCAGACCGCTAATCAGAACATCCCGTACATACTGGCGATTCCCCGCCTGGATGACGTAGCGCACGTCCATGCGCGTTTCGCCTGGAAGCGGGACAGCCGTAGGATCCAGCCGCGCGTCCGGATAGCCGTTGTTGTAGTAATAACTCAGAATAGTATCGAGATCGGCAGATACATTCAATTCACTGAATGGCTGACCTTCGCTGGATTGCAAGGAAGAGCGAAACCCGGCCAGGGCATCGTCGTCAGCACCTTCGATGGTCAGACTGGCTACGATCCACTGGGCGCCTTCGGTGATTTCAAACGCGACAGCGACCTCGTTCTTCTTCCCGTTGTGGTCGTCGTCGATTCGGGATTCGATCGCGATATCGCGAAACCCATTCTGCAGATACAAAGATTTCATCGCGTTGATATCGCGACGTATGTAGTCCTGACTGAAGCGACCGTAGCGGTAACGAAGCAGACTGGCAGGCGTGGTGAACAGGCGTTCCCGCAGGGTCTCGTCGTCAAAGTACTGGTTGCCGTTAATATCAACCTTAACCAGTTTGTGCCGGTCGCCCCGATAGATCGAGTAAAGGATGACCTCTCCGTCCTTGCTGGTGGTCTGGTCAAAGTCAACTTCAGCTTCGAAGTAACCTTTAGCCCGGAAACTTTCTGTAAGTTCCCGCTTACCCTCGACCAGCAGATCTTTGTCCACTGTTTGCTCCTGATAGACCGGCACCAGTTCCCGCAACTTACTCTTGGATACCTTGGCGCCCTCGGTTCGGATAGTTACTTTAGGACCGCGATCGATGGTTAGATGAGGGATTACGTGATTGTCGGCTTCGCGATACTCCACCAGATCGAGGCTGACCTTCGCCAGCAGGTAATCCTTCTTCTGATAAGAGCGGCGAACCCGGTCCAGACCCTGCTGCGTTCGCGTGTCTGTAGCTTCCTTGTACCGGCCGTATCCCCAGAGACCACGCCAGCGGGTCACTTTGACGATCTGGGCAAGAGTTTTGTCCGGCGTGCCCGATACAATCGGCTCTGCGTATCTGGCACGTTTTCCGGGCACAATGTCGAAGTTAATGTCCACTTGTTGGAACGGCTGCGGAGTGCGCGATGGCGTAACGGAGGAAAGATAGAACCCGTTAGTTCGCAGTAAGTCGAGCATTCGCTCAGTAGCTTGTCGCTCCTGTGAGGGATACAATCGCAGACCCAGTTGCAGATTGGTGACGTTGACTAACTGGCTGGAACTGGGCGGCTGATGAACCCCCGCTACTGTGACGTTTCGAATGAAGCTGGCAGGAGTGACTCGAAAGCGGATTGCAAGGCCTGAGCCTTCTGGCTCAGCCTCCACCACGACGTCCGAGAATTGACCTGCAGCGTAAAGCCGCTCGATGGCCGTCCGGATTTGCGCCATGGAGAGCGGCTTGCCTACCTGCACACCGCCCAGACGGTCGGCTGTGTCTTCTTTCGTGAGATAGCTTTCCTCGGGAAGCAGGGCGACCGATAACACTGTCTGACCTTCAAACTGGTTCTCCTGTGCTGCGACAGGCAGTACCGGAAGAACTGTCAACAGCGTAAACATGATGCAGGCAAACGCCTCCTTATGGAGGTGCGGCGGCCTCCACACTAAAGCAGGCACTGTTACCATCGGCATGTATGACTCCCGTAGAACGGGAACGTTACTCGCGGCAAATTCGACTCGAGGGTATTGGGGATACAGGCCAGGACAAACTCCTTCAGTCTCATGTAAGCATCGTTGGGTGTGGTGCTCTGGGCAGCTTTCAGGCAGGTGCGCTCGCCCGTGCCGGCGTCGGCAAACTGACACTGATCGACCGCGATTACGTAGAAGTCAGCAATTTGCAACGACAATGGCTGTACGACGAAAAAGACGTCCGCGATGCTGTCCCCAAAGCTGTGGCTGCGAAAAGCGCCATTTCCGCTTTTGCTTCAACATGTGACGTCAACGCTTGCACAACGGATCTGACGGCCCGGAACATCGACGATCTGCTCGCAGGGTGCGACCTGATTCTTGACGGAACGGACAATTTCGAAACCCGGTATCTCATAAACGATTTCAGTGTGCTCCGAAATATTCCCTGGATTTATGGCGCAGCCGTCGGCACTTATGGTTTGACGTTCCCCGTCTTGCCGAACGTTACGACTTGTCTTGCCTGTATCTACCCCGAACCACCCGCGGGAGTGCAACCCACCTGTGAAACGGCGGGGGTCCTGGGGCCGCTGACGTCGCTGGTCGCCTCTCTGCAAACTGCATCGGCAATTCGTATCTTGACAGGAAACGGCGTCGATCCTGTGATCACGACTGTTAACGTCTGGAAAAACGAAATCCGGCAAGTCCGGCAAGGCCCTAAGGACCCTTCGTGCCGCGCTTGCGGGTTGAACCAGTTTATATGGCTGGACGTGGAGAGAATTTCACCAGTGAGCCTGTGTGGACGAAATGCAGTCCAGATTCATGAACGGCACAGGCCTCTGGATCTTAGAAGTTTAGGTGAGTCACTGCGGACTCTTGGTGAAGTTCGCGCAAACGACTTCGCACTCCGCTTCTTTACTGCCCCTTACGAAATCACAGTGTTCCCTGACGGACGGGCAATCATTAAAGGCACCCAGGATATCGGCCTTGCAAGAAGCCTGTACGCGCGTTATATCGGCACCTGATCTGGTCACCACTCGGAATATGGCGTGCCTTCCAGGCTGATCTTATCCGAGCCGCTGAGCACATTGAAGATGCCCGGCTCGGACTGATTCACAGCGTTCCCACCATCTTCCATTATGATTTTCCATGAATTGTCCTGACCTGTGATGGGATCGACGGGCACGGACCGAAGGTATCCTTCCTGCACAAGATCGGTCAGGGCCTGGGGAGCTTTACCCTTATCGATGGTGTACTCATCGATCACGGTTCGCATCGTGAATAGGTTGTTGTGCAACAGGGATTCCTTGGACCGGATCAACGTCTTCTGGTAGAAAGGCACGGCGATCGAGATCAGGATCGTAATGATCGCCATAACGATCATCAGCTCGACCATTGTGAATCCAGACCTCGAGCCGGAAGCGGAACCAGACGTCAAGCCGGAGCAGACCCGGCTCCGTTTACCAATCTGAGTAGGCTGTTCCATCTGCTGCTTTCTCCGTAGTTTTCGAGTAGACGGAAAACAGGTTCTGACCGCCCCACGATGTAGAGGACGGCTCGTCCTGCGTGCTTCGCTTGCCCCAGTCTGTAGAACGCGTAAAAGGGTCTTTCGGGATTTTGCGCAGGAACCGGATCTTCTTGTCCGTTTCCCCCTGCAACTTGACTCCCTCCACCAACATTTCGAGAGACTCCGGGTAGTTGTCGGAACCAACCTTTTGCGTTGGCAGTCTCCCAAGATCCGCCATGTCCTTGTACTTGTCGATGGCCGAGTGGATCTCACGCAGGGCGTATCGCAGTTCTTTTTCCTTATCCCGGCGGACTTTATACCGGGCCAGCGGGACGGACATTGTGGCGAGTAAAGCAAGGATCGTAAAGGCTACGATGAGCTCAACCAAAGTCAAACCGGACTGGGTTTGCTTGCGGCGATTGGTCGCGTGCATAGGCTGCTTACTGGACGTTGATTGTGGTGGCAGGTGACCCGGCCACGATAGCCTGCAACTGCCCATTTCGTAGTGACGCATCGACCACCTGCACAGTTGCCGCGCCCCGGCCTATCGCCTCGAAGGTGACGGTCAGGATGGGACCTGAACCGCTAACGCCTCCCGCCCCGGACTGGCGCGTAGCGTCTACGATTACCTCGCCTGCATCGTTGTTCACATTCTGGGTAAAGTCGAGACGTTTGCCATCCCCGCTAAGGAATGTTCCGGCCTGAACCGAACTGACCCGAAGAACCGCGGGATCGAACTTCAGCCGAACCGGGGCACTCATCAGGTCGACCACGTTCTCCGCCTGCAAGACGACGGACACAGGAGCGCTGAGCGCAACCGTGGAAGCTGGTGCGCTGAATATCAATCGGGCTTGAGGTGCCGGTCCTTGAGGTGTTGGGGTCGGGGATGCCGGCGTTGCGGCCGGGGGCACGGCCGTCTGACCAGGAACCGGAGCAGGGGTCGTCGGACCTGCGGCTGGCGTGCTTGCCGGGATTGCAAGTTCAGGAGATTCTGCCGGTGCCTCAGGACGCGGCAGATAATTCAGCTTGACGTTCTGGTCATTGCCAGCCGCGACTCCTTTCAGATTTGTTTCGTTGTAGTCCTGGCTCCGCACGATGTGCGGGATGAGAACAAATAAGAGCTCATTGCGGGGCCGGTCCAGTTTCTCTGTAGAGAAGAGTCTGCCAAGAACCGGAATCTCCATCAGAAGAGGGACACCGGCCCGCGTCCGTGTTTCTTGAGTACTGAGCAAACCGCCGAGAAGGTTGACCTCGCCTTCCCGAACACGGATGTCCTGCACCACGGTACGCCTGCTCACTATGGGTTGATCTATGCCACCAAGGTTGACTGAGCCGGACCTCGTGGAAAGATCGATCTCAACGTGCAACGAGACCTCATTTTTTCCATGAATCTTAGGAACGATATCGACGTTGACTCCGGTATCGAGGAACTGGAACTGGGTACTCACCAGAGGATTCACGCCCACCGAGCCAATGCCCGGCTGAAAACTTCCAGTGGCATACGGAATGCGATCGCCGATCTTCAGCGAAGCTTTCTGCATTTCGACGGCGCGAAGCTGGGGCTGCTGGAGAACTCGCGAAGTCGTGTCGCTCAGCAGCGCCTGCACGATGCCATTCGGGACATTGATCGAAAAATCGCCGAGGCCGATGGACTTCAATTGATTCAACGCCACCGGCGCGGGACCCGTCGTCGTTGTCGTCTCTCCAGTAGCCGTAGTTGTCGTTGTCTTGTTATATGCGATCGGTACATTAATGCCGGCACCGCCGCCCGTGGTAAACGTTGCGGCCAGATCACGGACGAGAGATCGGTTGGCTTCCATTACGATCACGTCGATAATGACTTCGTTTTTCGGCTTGTCAAGATCCTGCACCAGCTTCTCGGCGAGGGCAACCTGATCGGCTGTGCCGCGAACCAGGATCGCGTATTGCGCGTTATACGTAAACGCCCGCCGAATTTCCGTCACCGAACGGATGGTCGTGGAAATTTCCTGTAGTTCCTGCACACTGGTGGCGTTCTTTATGTAAAACACCTTGACCACATAGTCCTCGTAGTCACGCCGCTTTTGGACGTTGTCGTTCGTCACAAAAATCGTGTTGGTAGAGAGGGGCTTCCAGTAGGATTTCGTCTGAAGTGAAACGTAGTCCAGCGCTTCTTCCAGACTCGTGTTTGATAGATCGATCGTAAAATTGCTCTTACCCGGGGGCGTCTGGTACTCAGGATCGATAATCACGTTGATCCCCGCCAGCTTGCCGACGGTTTCGTACAGGATCTTAACGGGCTGATTGTTGATCCGCAAAGATGTAATCTGCCGTTGAATGGGTTTCAACTCGGGCAGGGCAAGCATCCGCGATGCTTTGTCTTCCGCTTCCTTTTGAGATTTTTCGGCCGGGGTCAGACCGCGCTCTTCCGGAGTCGCAGATCTGGTCGCGGGCGACTTTTCACGCTCGATCATCTCCCTGGTGCGTCGGATCTCGACTTCCGCCAGCACAGCGCTCGGATCGATGGCGTAGGCTTTCTGAAACTGGACCAGAGCCTCTTCCAGCTTGCCTTCTTCCCGTAGTTTTTGTCCGGTAGTGAGTCTGGCGGAGGCAGCCTGGAAGCGAACACGCCGCACAGCAAGCTGGTAAGCAGCGTCGGCCGGATCATCCAGCTGCGCCGCTTCGTAGGAGTCCAGCGCAGACTCCCATTGCTTCCGGGCTTCGGCTTCCCGGCCTTCACGGAGCAGTCTCTCGCCCTTCCTCGTCCTGGCTTCGAGGCCAGGATGGAACAGGAGGGCGATCAGACAAAAAAGGGCTAACCGGCTGAAATCACGCATGTTGGCTACTCATCAGCCTGTGCTAAAATCGGAAGGCACCTTACCTTGAGGTCTGGTGCAACACCCGGTCAGCGAGATGGCTCAGTTATAGAGACGCACGTCGCTGAAGGATCGTTGAGACAACCTTGGCAGATTCCCCCGTCCGGTTACTTAGCGAAAATCGCCAGGCCCGCCACAACTTTCACCTGCTGGAAACAATCGAAGCGGGGTTGCAGTTGCTCGGCACCGAAGTCAAGTCGATCAAGACCGGCAAAGTGCAACTGAAGGAAGCCTACGCGGACATTCAGGGGAACGAAGCCTGGCTTCTGAATGCGCATATCAGCGAGTATTCGCACGGCAACCGCGAGAATCACACACCCATGCGGAAGCGCAAGCTGCTGCTGCACCGCAATGAGATCGACAAGCTGCAGAGCAAAGTCAAGGAGAAAGGCCTCTCACTGATCCCCTTGAAGCTTTACCTGAAAAATGGCAAAGTGAAATGCGAAATTGCTGTAGCACGAGGAAAGAAACTGCACGACAAGCGGGAATCCGAGCGAGCCAGAGAAGCCAACGATGAAGCTCGCCAGGCCGTGAGACGCAGCAGATCTAACTGGGAATAACGACCTTCCGATACTCAAACAATCGCGGACATGGACATTACAATTCGGCACGGAAACGCAAGTGAAATTGACTCACATCTGCTCACTGTCGTTGCTTTCGAGCGGGTAAACGGACAGCCGTCAACTTCGGTTGAGTCTGCTCAGGTGAACGAACTATACGACTCGGGCGAGTTTAGCGGCAAGCCGGATGAGTTTTCCATCCTCCACCGTCCCGAAGGCTTAAAAGCCAAGCGTCTGATGCTGGCAGGCGCGGGTAAGCAGCCAGATTTCACCTTGATTAGAATGCGAAACCTTGCCGGAGCGGCGGTTCGTGCAGCAGCAGCGAAGGGTGCCGCTGATATCCATTTCTACTTGCCGGAGACCTATAGCGGATCGGAGTGGGCCCGTGCGGCGGCAGAGGGTGCTGTACTGGGATCCTTCGACCCTGATGCTCTTAAGACGGATCCACAAAAGAACGAAAAGCGCGTTTGCAATCTTACGGTCTGCGCCGCTTCGCCAGAAGGTTCGCTGGAAAAATCAGTGACCGATGGCCGGATCGTTGGAGAAGCGCAGAACTTTGCCCGGGAGCTGGTCAATCTACCTGCAAACCTGCTCACTCCGTTAGTTCTTGCAGAGCGTGCTGAGGCGATGGCTGCCGAAGTTGGACTGGAGTGCGAAGTTTTGCTCACCGGGCAGCTGACCGAATTGAAGATGGGTGCCCTCCTCGGGGTGGCCCAGGGCAGCGACAATCCACCGGCTTTGATCGTGCTGACATATCGTCCAGCAAGGGCTATCGGCGAAGACGTCCTGGCACTCGTTGGCAAGGGCGTGACATTCGATACCGGTGGTATTTCCATTAAGCCCGCCGACGGCATGGAGAAGATGAAGTACGACATGGGCGGTGCGGCCGCCGTGCTGGGAGCTATGCGGGCTATTGCGCAGATGAAACCGAACGTCCCCGTTACCGCTTATATTCCAACGGTCGAGAATATGCTTAGCGGCAGAGCACAGCGCCCAGGCGACATCGTTACTTCCATGTGCGGTAAGACGATTGAAGTGCTAAACACCGACGCTGAGGGTCGGCTGATCCTGGCGGATGCGCTGACGTATGCGGTCCGCAAAGGGGCGACGCATCTGGTTGATGCAGCGACGCTCACCGGCGCGGTTGCGATTGCCCTTGGTCATCTTTACTACGGCGGCTTTAGCAATAACGACGCTCTCTGCGAACGGGTACTCGCAGCCAGCCGTAAAGCGGGAGAACGCATGTGGCGTTTTCCGATGGACGCAGACTACAAAGACTATCTGAAATCGGCCTTTGCGGATCTGCCGAATATCGGTGGGCGCTGGGGTGGTTCCATCACGGCAGCGAAGTTTCTCGAAGAATTTGTGGAAGGCAAGCCGTGGGTCCATCTCGACATCGCTGGAGTTGCCTGGCTCGACGATCCAAAGCCTTACCTGGCCAAGGGCCCGACAGGAACGCCCGTACGCACTTTCGTCAGCCTCGCGATGGACTGGGCTCCGCAAGCCTGACTTCATTATTAGCGGGATTTACTCTACAAGGGCAGCCAGCCTTTTTAAAGCAGGCTCCAGTTTCTGCGGCTTCGTGAGGACGGCCTCGAACAGATCGCCGGTCTCCCGGAAACGGGCAACTGCATTGCCTATATGAAAATCGTGGGGCGACAAACCTGGCTTCACTTCGGCCCAGGTCAAAGGCGTTGCGACAGGTGCTCCATCATAGGCTCGTAAGACATATGGGGATGCGATCGTTTTGCTGAAAGCCAACTGCATGTAATCGAAGTACACCCGGTTCTTGCGGCGCTTCTCGACCGACCGCGGTGTCGTGAAAAGCTCCGGCCGCTCGGCGGTAACAATCTGTGACACGATCTCCGCGAAAGAGCGTGCCTGATCGTAGGTATACCGGGGCTCGATCGGGATAAACACGTGCATTCCGTCTCCGCCGGTGGTCTTGGGGTAGCCTTTGAGCTTGATCTGATCCAGAACTCGCTGTACTTCCTGTGCAGCTTCTACGATTTTGGAGAACGGGCACTCAACAGGATCGAGGTCGATGAGAATGTAGTCC
>JACMLA010000861.1 GCA_014379815.1 Bryobacteraceae bacterium
AGAACTCCAGCCACGGAGGTGCACTGCGTATCGACCATGTGATGCGATTCTTCCGATTATTCTGGATTACCGACGGCCAGGAAGCTGCCAACGGTGTGTACGTTAAGGACTTCAGCGAAGATCTTATCCGCATTCTTGCGCTGGAGAGCGTGCGCGGACGTTTTCTGGTGATTGGGGAAGATCTGGGAACTGTGGAGCCGTACATTCGCGAGACGCTGGGCCGTTTCGGAATCCTCAGCTACCGGCTTCTATACTTCGAGAAGAACCCGGACGGCACGTTCAAGAAGCCAGGCACGTATCCTGCACAGGCTCTGGTATCGGTGAGTACGCACGATCTGCCGACCCTTGCCGGGTTTTGGTCAGGCCGCGACATTGCCGCACGTCGTCAGGCTGGGATGTTGCTGGACGAGGCCGGCTTTCACGAGCAGCGCAGAGGGCGGGCAGGGGAGAAGCAGCGCATGCTGGATACCATGTTCCAGCTCAAGTTGCTCGCGGACGGGCTTCCGCGGCGCGAAGCAGACTTCCCGGAGTTTACGGGCGAACTTCATAACGCTGCGGTAGGATTTCTCGCGAGCACACCTTCGTCACTGTTTGTGCTGAACGCAGAAGATTTGTTCAAAGAAACGGACCAGCAGAATCTGCCCGGCACAACGGAACAGTATCCTAACTGGCGACACAAACTCCGGTATTCGGTTGAGGAACTACGCTCAGATCCCGAGGCCCGCGGCTGCGCCCTCATGTTCCGCAGCTGGCTTTCGCAAACTGGCCGCCTGCAGTCGCCCGACCAGAGCTAAAACTGCTTCAGGCGGTGTACCCGCTGCCGCGCTATTGGAGGCCGCGATATCGCGAACTTCCTCGGCAACGATTGTCAGCTCACGTGGTGCAACGATTCCAATGCGCACTCGGTTGCGGCCAATCTGGGTGATGTGGATGACAATGTCATCCCCGATCAAAATCTTCTCGCCTTCCCGGCGGCGCATCACCATCATGCGGCAACTGCCTCTTCAACCGATTCACGGCAGGTGTACTCGCCTATGTGGTTGACCACCTGAAGAGCCAGTCTTCGGGCCAGATTCACTACGATGGGAGCCAGAAGGTTAGCGGTCGCACCACCCTCGGCAGGGGACAGCAGCGTAAGGGCCAGCACCTCCGTGCCGATCTGCGGTCGTATCCCGACCTCCAGCATGCAGCTGTCCTCTTCCGAGATCTCCAGCTCATATTGAGGGTGCAGCGCGAGCACCGGTAATCCGGGGAAGCATACAGAAGGTGTCCGCGTGCTTTGCAGGTAGACAAGAGGATGCTGTTCCGGGATCTGGATCAACAGGAAGCTGGTCTCATCGGAAAACCCCGGGATGCCCTGCGGCGTTCGAATGACCGAGTCGTCGTCGTAATCCTTATCTCCAAAGTAAAGAGTTGTAGCGCGCGGCATATTTAACGAAGTAGTGGTGGCGGCCTTCCGGAAATCTCTTTCAAGATTCTTCTAAAATTCCTTCGAAATTCTTTTCAGTCTGCTCGATAAGTACGTAGGCCAGAAGAAACCGCAAGTCGGGGACAGAAGGTCTTCGGGGCATGATGTCCCGAACTAAACACATAGGAATTTTGAAATGCTTTCGATCCAGACCAATGTAAGCTCGATGAACGCGCAGGAAAATCTGCGTATGACGAATGAATTTCAGGCGCGTACCATCTCCCGCCTGACCTCTGGTTACCGCATCAACCAGTCCGGTGACGATGCTGCCGGACTCGCAGTTGCGAACAAGTTCCGCAGCGATGTCGCGGAACTGAGCCAGGGCGTCCGCAACGCCAATGACGGTCTGTCCACAATGCAGATCATTGACGGCGGACTCAGCAACATCTCCAAGATGCTGGACCGTTTGAAGACACTGGCAACCCAGTCCGCTTCTTCCAGTTTTGAAGGCGATCGCGCAACACTTGATCGTGAATTCCAGCAGCTCAAGACGGAAATGGATCGCCAGGCGTCCAACATCGGTCTGAGCAACACTGCCGGCACCGGCAACCGCTACAACAAGAACCTCAATGTGTATCTTGGCGGCGGCGGCGACACAACGACGAACTCGGGCGTCCAGGTTGACCTCAGCCTCGCAACCGACCGCGTTACTTCAACAGCTCTTGGCCTTACCGGCCAGACAATTCTGGGCGGCGACGGCACGACATTCAGCGCCGGCAACCTCCAGACCGGCAGTGTGACTGCCAACCAGACCTTCAACCTCGTGGTTGACGGCACCTCAGTTACTGCCACCATCATCGGCAAAAGTGGTCAGTCCACCACCGATGCTCTGAAACAGCTCAATGATCAGATCGGCTCCTACGGCGTTCGCGCGTCGATTGTTAACAGCGAACTGACCTTTTTCAGCAGCAAGAGCTACACAGTTCAGTCCACCGGTGTTGCTTCCGGACTGGTAACCGGTACTGACTTCAAACTCAGCGCCGATGTCAACAACGTTGCCTTCACCGCCGCTAACCTGGCTGGTATCGGCACAAACGGCGCCGCCGCCGGGAACGCGAAAGTGTTCACCGTCACCTTCGCGGACGCCACCACACGTACGATCAACCTGACGAACGTGACCAGCTACAACACCGCCTTCACCACGCTGAGCACTCAGCTGAAGGACAACGGCATTGATGTTCTGAAAGACACCGCGGGCACGGGCTTCACTTTCAGCTCCGCGACCAAAGCAAACTTCACCGCCACCTACAAAGACGATGCCGCTGCAGCAGCCGCAGCAGTCGGCGGTACCTACACCGCCGCTGTCGTCAGCAACAACACCAAACAGGCAGAAGCCGCTCTGGCATCGGTCACCGATGCAGTTAGCAAACTCGGCATTGTTCAGGGCAAGATCGGTACGGCACAGAACAAACTGACCTACGCGATCCAGCTTGCACAATCCCAGATCACGAACTTCTCGGCCGCCGAGTCACGCATCCGCGATGCGGATGTTGCCTCGGAAGCCGCGAACCTCACCAAGGCTCAGGTTCTCTCTCAGGCTTCGATGGCTGCTCTGGCGCAGGCAAATTCTGCTCCTCAGGCAGTACTCGCCCTGCTCCGTGGTTAACAACTAACAACGGCGCCGCCTGGGGTAACCCTTCAGGCGGCGCTTTTTATCAACTTGTGAGGATAAAATGGCAACACTTTTCGCGGGAAGCAGCAGATTTTCGACTGATTTCAGTCAGGTCATCGATCGCACTGTGGCAATCGCGTCGTTGCCTCTGAAGCTGCTGCAACAGCAGAAAACCAGACTGGATGAACAGACGGTTGCCTTTGCGGCCCTGAACGGTAAAGCCGGAGCGCTCCAAAGCTCTGTGGAAGCCCTGCAGAATGTCTTTGGATCCTCCTCTTTTGGTGTGTCTGTTTCCAACGATGCTGCCGTTTCTGCCAAAACGACAGACGCTGCTGTCCCGGGCTCGTGGACAGTAGATGTCGCCAGCATGGGTTCCGCCACCACCTACATCATGACTGGATTTCCCGCAACTGCGGACCCTTCAACCGGAAATTACATCACTGGTGGGGTACAAACAATTCTTCTGGGTGCGGAGCTAATCACATTACAACCAGCGGCTCAGAACCTTCGCGCAGTCGTGGACGAGATCAACAAGACCGCCGGCAGCAAGGTTCAGGCCAGCATCGTCAATGTCGGGACAACGACGACGCCTAATTACCAGTTGTCGCTCCAGAGTCGGATGCTTGGTGCCACTGACATCACGTTCAGCGATGACGCTCTCCAGTCTACGAACTCGAACGGTCAGCGCGGAGCCCTGGCGAGTTACTCGGTCAACGGCACAACTATCGCCACAGATTCACGCACGGTCACGTTGTCACCCGGAGTGACAATCGATCTGAAAGCCACCACAACGGCCTCAGTCAGCGTCACTGTCAGCAGATCGACCCTGGCCTTGTCCCAGGCACTTACGAATTTTGCGGCTGCTTACAATGCGACCAACGCGGAAGTGCTGACGCATCGGGGCAACAAGAACGCGGCACTATCAGGCAACAGCGTGTTGTACTCGCTAAGCGAGTCCATGCGTGGGCTGGTTTCCGCGTCGTCACCCTCAAGCGGGTTGAGATCGCTCAGTGACCTCGGCATCGGCTTCAACTCAAGCGGGGAACTTTATCTCGATCAGGCAGTGTTTGCGAGTGCGACGGCCGGCAAAATGGATCAGGTTAAGACATTCATCGGCACCAAAGACGGCTCTGGCCTGTTAAGTAAGTTGTCCGGAGTTATGACGTCGCTGACGAAAACAGAAACTGGCCTTCTGAGCACCGCGATTCTGACATCGGAAGCTTCTTCCAAACTGGAGGCACAGCACATTCTGGAACAGCAGGAACGTATCGACCGGCTCCAGACGGATCTGGAAATGCGAATGGCTGCAGCTGACGCTTTGATTGCCTCGCTCGAGCAGCAGGTAACCTTCTTCAC
>JACMLA010000103.1 GCA_014379815.1 Bryobacteraceae bacterium
CTATAAGACCGCTCTGCCTATACAGAGGTTGCGGCTGCCTTTCTACTCCTTTCGATTCGTGGCGCGGTCATCACTGGGACAGCGAGCACTTGCTTTAAGCTGACCGCCGCTGGCGAGATGCAGGAGCTGGAAGCGAAGGGTGTTCCGAGAATAGCGGAGCACTTCGTCAGGAGCGCATTGAAGGCGCCCAGGTTTGCCCACGGTCGCGCGGACCTGGGATTGAAATTTCTTTTACCTTCCGTTTGGAAGGGCAACGGTCTGCGGACCCACAGACCTGCGTTTGCTGTCCCCGAACTGCCGGTCTGCTTCCTGCAGTTCACTGAATGGGGGTCCGTTCGGCAACTGTTTAGCTGTTGGGACTCACAGGGAACCCCGGAGTCGGGTCTGGAGACCCTCTGCAGGCGTGGACGCCTGCCCCACCCCTGACGTCTGCCCTACGTCTCGGGTGGCGCGGCGTATCTTCGCAGGCGTTCTTGTCGCAAACAGGACGTTTGAAATGCGACAATGGGGAAAACGCATGAAGTTTTCCGCTCTGTTTACCCTCATTCTTACTGCGTCGGTGTTTGTTTCCGCGCAAACCAAACCGGCGACTAGCGCACCGGCCTCCAAACCCCGCCCGGTCGCTGCACCTTCGAAGCCCTCCGCTCCGATGTCATCTGCCGAGGACACCAAAGTTGTGATGACCTTCGGAGACCAGAAGATCACCGCTAAAGAGTTTGACCGCCTTATCGATGCGCTGCCGGATCAGTACCGGGCTCAGGCTCGTGGCCCGATGAAGCGTCAGATGGCGGAGCAGATTGCTCGCGTGATGATGCTGGCCGCGGAGGCTCGTAAACGCGGTCTGGACAAAGATGCGCAGACCCAGTCGCGCATACGCTTTCAGGAAGACAACCTTCTTGCCGGCGTCACTTATAACGACATGGTCCAGAAAATGAGCGTGGATGATGCCATGATCCAGAAATACTACGACGAGCACAAGAACGAGTTTGAAACCGTTCAGGCCAGGCATATTCTCGTAAAGTTCAAAGGCTCCCCGGTTCCTACCCGGGAAGGAAAAGCTGAGCTGAGCGAAGAACAGGCTTTGGCAAAGGTTCAGGAGTTGAAGAAGCAACTCGCTGGTGGCTCCGACTTTGCCGCTCTGGCGAAAGCCGAGTCTGACGATGCTGGCTCTGGTGCAAACGGTGGAGAACTAGGCAGTTTCCCCCGGGGACAGATGGTGCCGGCTTTCGACGAGATCGCTTTCAAGCTGCCGGTTGCTGAGGTTAGCGAGCCTGTAAAAACACAGTTTGGCTATCACTTGATTCGCGTAGACAAACATGAGACGCGCACACTTGCAGAGGTTAAGGGCGAGTTATCCGGCAAGCTAAAGCCTGAGGCCGCGCGCAAAGCTGTCGAAGACCTTCAGAAAGCGGCAAACCTGAAGCTGGACGACGCTTATTTTGGACCAGTTCCGGCCGCTCCCGCGCCGGGCATAGTTCCTGCACCAGGTGCTCCGGGCGCTCCAGCACCCCCTGCTCCTCCGGCGCAATAAAAAAGATCGCAACGGGTCTTCTCTTTTTGTTCGCCTTGGGCTACAGTTTGGAGATATGAAGGCTCAGGAACTTCAACTTGAACTGCAATCAACTCAAGAATTCTTCGACCGATCCACCCGGTGCCTCACGGACGCTGATTCCGGGTTTCGGCCAGTCGAAGGAATGTATACTGTCGCACAACAGGTAGCCCACACTGCTCAGACCATAGATTGGTTTATTCAGGGCGGATCGAGACCCGAGGGCTTCGATTTGGATTTCGAAGCTCACCATACTGCCATAGCTAACGTCCACACGCTCGCCGAAGCGCGTGAATGGTTGCAACGCTCGTTTGCAGCAGCCAACGATTTCTTTGGATCGAAGACCGATGAGGAACTGTATAGGCTTCTTCCTCCGGGGCCTGTGATGGCCGGTGCTCCGGTCGCCTCACTGGCAGGAGCTTTGATAGATCACTGTGCCCATCATCGGGGCGCCTTAACGGTGTACTCACGGATGCTCGGCAAAGTACCAACTATGCCCTACGGCGGCTAGACGGCAACGCGGCCGGGGGCACCAACCTCGGCCGGTTAGCTGCCTAACAGAATACCTCTATGGAACTCTCGCACCTCCGCACACTAGGACGCTCAGGCCTCCCGGTGAGTCCTCTCGCTCTTGGGACGATGACCTTCGGCAACAAGGGATGGGGCTCAACCGACGACGTTTCCCGAAGGATCTTCGAGGCTTATGTCCAGGCGGGCGGCAACTTCGTGGATACGGCGGATGTGTACAGTGGTGGGCGAAGTGAAGAGCTGGTTGGAAGCTTTATCGGCGAAGGTAAATTGCGCGATCGCATCGTGCTCGCGACCAAGTTCGGCTTTAGCGGGGGGAACGGCCGCAAGAATATGAACCGGGCTCTGGAAAGCTCACTGGGGCGGCTTGGTACCGATTACGTGGACCTGTATTGGGTGCATGTATGGGATGCGGTGACGCCTGCAGAGGAGCTGCTTCAGACTATGGGAGAGCTCGTCCGCTCTGGCAAGATACGTTACTTTGGCCTGTCGGATGTGCCTGCATGGTACGCAGCGCGAATGGCGACGCTTGCGCAAACTCACAACGTGCCTGGGCCTATCGCGCTCCAGCTGGTGTATTCGCTTGTCGAGAGAGTGATTGAACATGAGCACATACCGGCTGCGCGGGAACTCGGTATGGCGGTTACGCCGTGGAGCCCTCTAGGGGCAGGCTTTTTGACCGGGAAGTACAGTCGCGACAGTAGCGGGAACGTTTTAGTTGGCGGTGGCAGGCTCGACTCCAATAATCAGCCGTTCCGGATGTTCTCTGAGCGGAACTGGAAGATCCTCGATACCCTTCGTGAAGTAAGTCGTCAGGCGGACAAGCCTATGTCTCAAGTCGCGCTTGCCTGGGCCTCTGGAAGGCCGGGGATTACTTCGCTGATTCTCGGGGCCTCGACTCCCGAGCAACTCGACAACAACCTGGCTTCGCTGGAGTTGGAGCTTTCAGCAGACCAGTTGACTCAGTTGCAGGAGGCCAGTGCGTTCGACCCTCTCAACTTCTACTCGCTTTTTGAAGAGCAGGTGAACCGGAGCATTTTTAAGGGATTGAAGGTCGACGGCTGGTCCCACGGGAAGACGGTTGGACGTTACTAGATGTTTTGTGTAGTAACTGCATAATGATAACCGGGGCGTACGGAGCCCCGGTTATTTCTGTCCGGAAAATCTTATGCAAATCAGGCGCAGGCGAGTTCGTGTTCCGGATAGTCCGGGCGTAACCTGCCTAAGCTGTTCCGACGAGCTACCGCAATTTTCAGTGCCGTGCGCAGGTCGGCCGCCCGTATTGGCTGGTAAACAAGTGCGTCAGGCTCGGACATTACGATATCGTCGAGCGCCGGAGCCTCGACCTGCGAAGGGACGAGGGTTACAACAGGTGTGTCCCGCCGTTCGCGCAGGGCACGGGTCAAGGCACCGCCATCCATGGAGCCGATCAGATTCAAGCCCGTCACAACGATACATGGACCGACAGTGTCGATGATTTCCATACAACGTTCGCCTGAATCTACTACAGAAGCGATCGGGTACGACATGGAATCCAGACAATCTGTCAGGGTACGGATGCTGGAGCGATCCTTCTCTACAACCAGAACCTGACGGGTACCAGCAACGTCGGATTCACTTTCCGGATAGCTGGCCGCTGGGGCATCCGTCCGGAAGTAAAACTTTGGCATATAGTCGCCGGGGCGATACCGCACCAGCACCGGATCATGCGCCCCGTCGGTAAGGTAGTACAGATCGATCTTGGCGCGGAGCTGGCGGGCAGCGACGCGGACCGCTGAGTCCATCCGCGGATCGAAAGTATCTGGCTTACCGAAGACTTCCAGCGCGATTGCATATTCCTTTAGTCTTTGTTCGCACCCTGCTACAGCCTGGTCAACCGTAAATGTGAAGAACCGGGAGAGCCTTGGGGAATGCCGGAAAAACTTGCATTGCAGCATACGGCGGATCTGCATCCGGATCTCGTCCGGTGCCGGTAGCCGATGTTGAATTCTGTCAGAGGCTTCTTGTTTCAGATGGAGCACCCGCACTCGCGATAGGGATACCCACCCGCGAGGTGGGCTGACAACAGAATCAAGATTAACACATGTTCACGTCTAGTACTAGACTGGTAATAGTCCTATTTTCCTGGTGCGGCAGGTTGCCTGGAGGCCGCAGATCTCGCGTGCAAATCGGGACGGATTCAGTACTGTTTCGTCTGCAAGGTTCATGTTTTCCTCTGGACTTCGTCAGCTGCGCGCTTCCCAAGCACTTACGTTTCCGGCGGTCGCGGGCCTTGCACTCAGCATAGGAGCGACCACGGCGATCTTCAGCGTGGTGCACGCTGTCTTGCTCCAGTCCATCGGACTGCAGGATACGGCACGCCTGGTCTCGTTATGGCCGAGCGATGCGAAGCGGGGACAGACACACGTCGAAGCCTGTTTTGCCGACCTGGAGGATTGGGAGAAAGAGACGGGGCTGATCGAGCAAGCCGCGCTGGCTTCGTCGGTGAATCTGGACGTGCCGATGTACGACGGCGGTGAGCCGCAACAGGTAGATACGACTACAGTGACTGGCGACTTCTTCCAGCTCCTCGGTGCGCGGCCGGCTGCAGGCAGGCTCCTTAATAAGGAAGACGACCGTCCGGGTGCTCCTCTAAATCTGGTTCTGAGCTACAGGCTATGGAAAGCACGGTACGCTGCCGATCCGCAGGTTATCGGGCGCAAGCTTCGAAACGGGGAGAGCGTCGGCACCGTTGTTGGCGTTACCAGATCCGATTTCGATTTTCCCCGCGATGTAGATGTATTCGTGCCACTTCGCGCAGCGTGGCCCGACGTGGCTACCCAGAAAACCTTTCGAGTCTTTCGCGCAGTGGCGAAACTACGGACCGGCGTCACCCTTGCGGAGGCCCGTGCTCGTCTGAGTACCCTTGCGTCCCAATCGGCGAGAATCCGAGGCGCGGACTCCGGTGTTGCCGACGTGCTGGTTACCCCGTTGCTCGACGAAATTTACGGCCCGGCGCGGAGAGCCGTGTGGATGCTGCTTGGCGCGGTTATGCTGGTGCTCCTGATCGCGTGTGCGAATGTCGCAAATCTGCTTCTGGCTCAGGCAACGGTTCGCAATCGGGAACTGATGGTGCGGGCCGCTTTGGGAGCCAGTCGCGGTCATCTTTTGACTATGCTGCTGGGCGAATCTGTGATTCTCGCTCTGATCGCCGGCACTGCGGGACTGCTGCTGGCCATTGGAGGGGTGCGGGTACTTTCTGCCACTGCTCCTGCGGATATACCGGGCCTCGATGCCATTGCGCTGAATGGTCCCGTGCTGCTGTTCGGCACGTTGATTTCAGTAGCAACCGTGGCGGTCTTTGGTCTGGGACCGGCACTGATTGCAACGCGCGGGGACGTGTCTGGCCAGCTTCGTCAGGGCGGGCGATCCTCAACTTCAGGCTCCGCGCAAGTGGGCTCCCGTCAGTGGCTTGTTGGAGCCGAGATTGCGCTGTCGGTGATTCTGCTGGTCGGCGCGGGGCTGCTGATCCGAAGTTTTCAGGCCTTGTCGAGCGTCGATCCGGGATTTCGTCCTGAGAACGTGCTCACATTCCGGCTGACTACCAGCACGGGGTCCCAGGAAGAGCGCCGGGCTTTATACGGCTCGGTGCTGGAGCGTGTCCGTTCCCTGCCTGGGGTGCAGTCAGCGGCTGCGATATTGCTTCGGCCTCTTTCCGGACTGGTTGGCTGGGACACTGTGTACCGGGTGGAGGGACAAACCATTACCGACGCCGCTGCGAATCCGAATGGCAATTACGAAGCGATCAGTCCTCAATACTTTGAGACTTTAGGTATAAGGATGCGAGCTGGTCGCGACTTTGGCCCCTCCGATACAGAGACAGCGCCGGGAGTCGTCATTATTAATGCAACCACGGCGCAACGCCACTGGCCGGAGGGCGGAGCAGTGGGACGCAGGCTCCGGCTATCTGCCGATCCGAAGGCGCCATGGCTGAGTGTCGTAGGTGTGGTGAACGATGTCAGGTACAGGGAATGGGAAGCGTCCCGCCCGGATTTCTATGTTCCGTACACGCAAAGAGCACAGCACCGAACCGACTTTGTGATTCGTACCCAGGGCGATCCGGGAATTTTGGCGGAGGCGGTGCGACGGGAAGTTTTTGCGATCGATCCCAATCAGCCGATCAGCCAGGTAACCACCATGGAACGCATTGTGAGTCGTGTTCTGGCTCGCTCCCGCTTAACGGGTCTCGTGCTGACGGCGCTCGCGGTTTGTGCGCTTGGCCTTGCTGCTCTGGGAATTTATGGATTGCTGTCCTACACGGTGGCGCGTCGCACGCCCGAAATCGGGGTGCGCATGGCAGTGGGTGCAACACCGGCGTCTGTGCTGCGACTTGTGGCGGTTGGCGGACTTGGACCCGTAGCCGCAGGAGGCCTGGCCGGTCTGGCAAGCGCCGCGATTCTCACCCGAATTGTTGGCAGCATGTTGTACGAAACCAGCCCGTTTGACGTATGGTCGTGGCTGGGTTCCGTGATGCTTTTGCTGGCAACGGCGTGTGCCGCCTGCCTCCTTCCTGCGTGGCAAGCGACACGGATCGATGCGGCGCGTTCGCTCTCGCGCGAGTAATCTCAGGCGGCTTGCCGGGTCTGTTTGCCACAAACGCGTAAAGGCGCTATACTTTGGTTGTCGAACGAACACAGTGCGCGAAAGCGCACTTTTTTATTTGCCGGAACGTTCACAGCAGGGCAGAATGGCGCAGACCAGCCGTGAGGCCGTTATCGCCCGCGTCACAGAAATTGTGGAGCGGGTCGGAATAGCGGAACAGATCGAAGTTGTCGAAGCAGAGCTCGCCGGAGGCGGCAAGAGCCGGCTCTTACGTATCTACATCGACAAGCCAGGTGGTGTCACTCTGGGCGACTGCGAGTTTATCTCGCGTGAAGCGGGGGCCGTCTTCGACGAGGAAGAAGTAATTCCTGGCGGCACATACAACCTGGAAGTTTCATCGCCCGGAGTGGAGCGCAAACTGATTAAGCCTTCCGATTTTCAAAGATTCAGTGGGCAAAAAGCGCGAGTGATCCTCGCCGAGCCTGTTGAAGAGCAGAATCAGTGGGAAGGCACCCTGCGAGGCATTGACCAGGCGAACGTGATTGCACTGGAGCCGTCAGAAGGCAGGCTCGTGCATATACCGCTGGACAGCGTTCGAAAAGCAAATCTCAAATTTGAGTGGTAATTGCCACCTTACGGCAGAGATAGAGAGAGACCTAACGTGGCTTCCATTATTGAGTCGATTGAAATTCTGAGTAAAGAGAAGGGCATTGACCCACAGATCGTGATCAACGCTGTGAAGGACGCGATGCTTGTAGCCGCACGGAAGAAGTTTGGGCCTAGCGAGGAACTGGCTGCAGAACTGAATCCGAAGACGGATCAGATCGAGATCTTTGTCATAAAGCGCGTAGTGGAGCACATACAG
>JACMLA010000862.1 GCA_014379815.1 Bryobacteraceae bacterium
TCGCTGCCTGCCGAATCTGTGACACGAATTTGCGAACCTTCGGTGAAGCCAGAGCCATAGATCGTGGCGATGGAATCGGGGGCAAGACCGGGACGTCCGCTGGCCGCCGATACAGCCAGCAGGTTGAAGTCGAGCTCAAAGGCCCTTCCCATCCAGTACGGCAAAATGTAATCGATTCCCGGCGACTCGATCTGACCGGTTCCTCCGCCGTAAAGCTGGAAAGGGCTCCGCTGCCACAGGAAGTCCGTGGAGACGCGTTCTACTACCGGGATCGGATCGCAGGCGCGGTTCTCACCGCAGGCCCGATACTTACCCCGGAGGTCAATGAACGGGTCGCGCTTCGGCCGCAGCAGCCACTGGGACATGAGATCAAGCGTCTCGGCATCCCGGCGCGCTTCGGGTCCGGTCAGAGCTCGATCGACGACATTAAAAAATGCATTGCCGTGATTCACAACGGCATTGCGGAAGACGCGGTATGCGCTCAGATACTCGCTGCGCTTCGGCGATTCTGGCTCTTCAAGGTGGATCAGCGTGTACCAGGAAATGGCATTGAGATTGAATTTGAAGTAGGATCCATTCTCGTCACTGGCTTCAAAAGCCATGATGATGTTAAGCCCGCCGGTGTCACGGCGTTTATCCTCGTAGCCTTTCCCAAATCTATCTGGATTCACCTGACGTCCAACCTGGCGGATAGCGAGCTCCTGATCGGGACGGAGCCAGAACACCGTACTGATGTCTCCATCGGGCATGACGATCGCCCAGTTCTTCGCGATTAGCCGATCGAGCAGCCGAGTGGCGAGATCCGTTATAGTCTCGCGAATGGAAGGGTCAGCGATGCTTTCATAGGCGGCGCTCAGGCCGAAAAACACGCCCAGGTACTGATCCCTCGATGTATTCCCGATCCAGTAGTAATCCGTGTTCTCAAACTTTCCGAGGTACTCACCATGACTCTTTTCTTCTGATCGGGGACCGGCACTGAACGGAGAATCGGTGCGCAGCGCACAACGAGCGAGGAGGTTATTCGAACCCGTCACCTCAACCAGCAGCCGGATTGCCCGGAGAGCTCGTTTAGCGGCATCGAGGGACTCGGATGAACGAGTTACCTTGTATCGGAATGCTTCAGAGGCGAGCCAGTGCCCGGTCCAGATGGCCGAATCACCGCAGCGGGTGTACGTCTGAACTTCGCTGCTGACAGGCGAAACATAGTAAGGGTTAAGAATCGTCCCGAAAGGCGTATGTCGAGCCTGAATATCGAGGGAAATCTGCAGCGCTTGCTCCTCCGGGGTCGCAGCGGAGGAGCAAAATATCGCGACCATGCCCAGCAATAAGAGACGCACGTTACAGTTTCGACGCGGCCTCGAACAATTTGGGTTCAGGGAGTGCTGGCGGCTGGAGCGGGTATCGAAGGAGAGGGAGACTGGGCTGAGGCGACCTGGAGTTTTACCGGCTCATCCAGCTGGAAAGTCAAGACGGTCTCCGCGGCGATTCTGAGTTCCTTTCCCTGAGTCAGAATTTGTGCCAGAGCTCCGGCGGCGGCACCTGCGAGTCCACCAAGCACTGCCCCTTTGCCGCCTCCTGTGGCTGCTCCGATCAGGGTACCGAGCGCTGCGCCGCTGCCGACCATTTCGGCGGTGCGCCTGTTCCGCCCAAGGCCGGTTGTCCGCTGGACTTCCTGGCTGATGACGAGATAGGTAGAACCGTTGACCGTCACGGATCGCATCCCCAGTTGAACGGAACTGCCACGTATCCCGCCGCCTTGTTTTGTTTCCATCAACACCAGCTCGACCGGTGAGCCTTTAGGCAACAAAACCTCGCCGTTCTGGTCGATAACGTCCGTGGCAATCTGGGCGGAGTAAGTGCGGCCCTCGCTGCTGGTGCTGGTGATCGCCTCGTTGGTACGGACTTCGAGCTTTGTACCTGGAGGAATTGTGTTGGGAGCGCCGGTCACCCGGATCTCGTTTGACTTTGCCGGCGGAGGAGGGACTTTTGAGACTGCCGGCGATCGGTTCGACGAGCAGGAAACAGCAGCCAGCGCGATCAGCGTTAGTAGTGCGTGACAAGTTCGTGGGAAATGCTTCATCCGTTTTCCTGCTCTTTCAAAAATTATCAGCCCGGATCCAAAAGCTCTCCTTCCATTGTCCCCCCGCGGGAATAGTTTGAAGGTCCTGGTACTTTCCGGTATGGTTCAGGTTGAAGGCGTTCGTCAGTCCTGTCATTGGTTCAAAACAGATGAAGTCCTTACCGGCAGGCGCATACACTACAGCAACAGGGTATTTAGGCCCGTAGAGGACTGAGATCCGCTGACTCACGCCGGTGACCGAAAACTCAGCACGGCCGCTCTCTCCACGAATCAGATCTGTGAAGACGTCGTCAAGCGCAATTCCATTGAGGAACGTGCTGCCTTTGAACGGCATTGGCTTTGTTTCGCCGGTCGGTATCAGCTGCTTAGAGAGCACAACGTGTTGTTTGGCCGGCAGCGTTACTAACCACTGATCCCGCGGCGCGTCGTAAAGTCTGAAATAAGGGTGAAATCCGACGCCTAAAGGCATCCACTCGGTGGCATGGTTCTCGATTTTGGTTTCCACCTCGAGGATGCCGTCCTGCAGCTTGTAACTCATATCGATGGTGTGCGCGAACGGGAACTGGGCCATGTAGTCA
>JACMLA010000104.1 GCA_014379815.1 Bryobacteraceae bacterium
CGTTTCAGACGCTCAATATGGTGCCTTACTCCCACATCATCCGGCCCGATGTCACAAAGGTGTTCTCAAGCCACACTTTGAAGTTTGGTGGTGAGTTCCGCAAGTTGTTCATGAACTTCCGGCAGCACGGCCAGCCTTCCGGGTCGTACACCTTTAACGCCGGAGTCACTCAGCGCGTTCTGGGCGCGGCAGCCGCACAGACACAAGGCAACGGTTTCGCGTCATTCCTACTTGGTATTCCGGGGAATGGCAATCTCGAGCACACTTACGCTACCGCATCGGCAAGCGAGTACTTTGGCCTCTACGTGCAAGACGACTGGAAAGTCAGCCGGAAGCTCACAATCAATATAGGCGTGCGTTACGACGTCGATGTCCCCCGAACGGAGCGCTACAACCGCCTTAGCTATTTCGACATCGATGCGCCATCGCCAATTGCCGGCAAGGTCCCCGGCTTCCAGGATCTTAAGGGTGTTATGCGATTTGCGACACCGGACAATCGTCGTCAGACTCCCACCGACCTCAACAACTGGGGACCGCGTTTCGGGTTTGCTTACCAGTTCACGCCGAAATCGGTGTTTCGCGGTGCTTACGCTCTGATGTATTCCGGTTCCGTGATGCAGGCTGCTGGCACCTCCGGCAGTTCGGGCACCGAAGGGTTTACCGGCTCAACGAACATGATCGTGACAAACAATGGCGGACGGACCTTTGAAGCCTCGCTTAGCAACCCGTTCCCGTCAGGATTTAACCTCCCCCTTGGTGCTGCGGAAGGCGCCATCAGTGGAGCCAGCACCAACCTCGGGCTCGGTATAGGTGCGAGCTTTTTCAATGACTACCGCAATCCGGTCATCCAGCAGTGGAACGGAACGATCCAGCATGAGTTCGGTCGTGGATTTCTTATTGAAGTCGGGTATTTGGGGAGTAAAGGCAACCACCTGATTGACGGGGAGAGCAGCATGACGTTTAATCAGCTTCCAGCGTCGTTCTTCTCACTTGGTAACCAGTTGCTAAGTACCAATCAAGTGGAGAACCCATTCTTTGGCGTTATCACAAATTCAAACTCCATCTTGTCCCGCCCGACCGTGCCATACAACCAGTTGCTTCGGGCCTATCCGCAGTACACCAGCGTGAGCGCGTTTCGTAAGCCGCAGGCGAACTCCATCTACCATTCGTTCACCCTGCGGGCAGATAAACGCTTCTCCGATGGACTGAACGCTCTGGTCAGCTTCACCGCTGGCAAGCTCATCGACGATGCATCCCAAACAGTCACCTTCCTTGGTGAGGCGGGAACAAAGCAGGACTTCTACAACCGGGCCGCCGAGCGATCCATCTCGACACAGGATGTCTCGCGCCGGCTGGTACTCAGCGCTAACTACGAATTGCCCTTTGGCCGCAGTAAAGCGCTGCTCGCAAATGCTCCCAAAGCGATCGACTTTATTCTCGGAGGGTGGCAGATGAATGCCATCGCCAGTTTCCAGAGCGGAGTTCCACTCAAGATCAGCAACGGTGGCAACAACACCAACCTCGGTTCCCCGGGACAACGGCCGAACAGCAACGGTAAAACCGCGAAACTGGACAATCCAACCATGGAGAAGTACTTCGACACGGCGGTTTTCTCACAGGCTCCAAATTTTACCTTCGGCAATCTGTCGCGGACGTTGCCGGACGTTCGGACGCCATCGCAGAATAACCTCGATGCTTCGGTTTTCAAGCGCTTCCGGGTAACGGAACGCTCCACGTTCGAGTTTCGGGCAGAGGCTTTCAACGCCACGAATCACCCCACCTGGGCTAACCCAGGCGTCGATGTCACAAACGCCAGCAGCTTCGGCGTGATCACAAACAAAAATGGATCCCGCGTACTTCAGCTAGCCTTGAAATTCCTCTTCTGATACCGTAGCGGAGAGCCTGGGCGACACGGCTCTCCGACTTTCTCCGGCGACATTTCAAATGATCAACCCTCTGCGTTCTCTCCTCTGCTGCCTGCTTCTTTCCCATACCTTGTTTGCGCAGACATCCACTCCCACTGGGATGTTCGAAGGGCACCAGGATGTCGGCACGGTTCTGCACGCCGGCAGCGCTACGTTTGACTCATCCACGCGTGCCTATACGGTCACCGGGAGCGGCGAGAATATGTGGGGCACCCAAGACGCATTTCATTTTGTCTGGAAGAAAATATCGGGCGATGTCACTTTGACCGCCGACATTCAGATCCTCAGCGAAGGTGGCGACCCCCATCGAAAGGCGGCCCTGATGATCCGCCAGAGCCTCGATGCGGATTCCGCTTATGCTGACGCTGCATTGCACGGAGATGGACTCACGTCGCTTCAGTTCCGGGATGAAAAAGGAGGCGCTACCCACGAGGTGCAGTCCAGTGTTTCCGGACCCCGCCGGCTGCGTTTGACGAAGCGTGGAGAAGACTTTTACATGTCAGTTGCCGGTCCAGGGGAAGAGCTTAGGATCGCTGGTGGGTCGGCGCGTTTTGCCCTTCAGGGCTCTTTCTATATTGGACTTGGTGTCTGCGCGCATAACAAAGACAGAACCGAGAAGGCCGTGTTTTCCAACGTCGAGCTGAAGGAAATACCTCCGTCCGGCGACGCGAAGCCGGTACTGCACAGCACTCTTGAGACAATCACAGTCTCGTCCACTGATCGCAAGTCGGTTTACGTGGTCCCGGAGCACATTGAAGCTCCCAACTGGACACCTGACGGAACCTCCCTCATCTTCAATAGCAAGGGCCGTCTTCATCGCATTCCAGCAACTGGCGGCAAACCCGACGTGATTGATACTGGCTTTGCGATCCGCTGCAATAACGATCACGGAATCTCACCGGATGGAACGATGCTCGCGATCAGCGATGGGTCGCAAGAGGACAAGCGTTCCCGCATTTACGTCGTCCCAATCTCAGGAGGGACGCCGCGTCGCGTGACGGAGAGTGCACCCTCGTACTGGCATGGCTGGTCTCCCGATGGAAAGACACTGACATTCTGTGGTCAGCGGGATGGCGAGTTTGACATCTACACCATCCCCGTAGAAGGGGGAAAAGAAACGCGCCTTACCAGCGCAAAAGGTCTGGACGATGGCCCCGAGTACTCGCCCGACGGAAAATACATTTACTTCAATTCCGAGCGTTCTGGAAGGATGCAAATCTGGCGCATGCACACAGATGGGAGCGAGCAGGAGCAGGTAACTTCGGACGACTACAACAACTGGTTTCCCCACCTGTCGCCCGACGGCCGTTCCATGGCGTTTCTGACCTACGGAAAAGAGGTGACAGGCCACCCCGCGAACAAGGATGTGATGCTGCGCCTAATGTCCCTGTCCGACCAGAAGATCCGCGTGCTTGCAAAACTATTCGGTGGGCAGGGAACTATCAACGTACCCTCCTGGTCTCCGGACAGCCGGCGTATCGCGTTTGTCAGCTATCAGCTTTTGCCCCCGTCCAACTAGGCGCCCGGAATATAGACGGAAACAAGAAATCGCAATGCCGGTTAATCTCCCTGGCAGAATGGACAGGTATTCCTAAGAAAAGCCGAGCGTAGAGGGGAGTGTACAAGCTTTCGAGGGCGCAAGGCACGTTCAGTTCCGCTACACACTCACCCTCTGTAATGGCTCTCATCATACGGGCAAAACCCCACTCTTTACGCGGACGCACCCAGTATTGCTGGATCGACTCGACCAGGTCCTTATCGGTTCGCGAGCCGATGATCAGGGCGGCAAGGACTTCCCCTCGTTCGCTTCTAAGAAGTTTGGCGAGTTGCTGTATCTGTTGCCGAAAATCTTCCGAGGCTGAGCCTGTTTCGGGAAACGACAACTCGGTGACCGTTTCATCGAAGAAGGCATCCACGGCAAGTGCTGCCCGGCCGGCCCACCACCGATAGATAGTCGTCTTTCCAACGCCAGCCTCTCTGGCGACCCCTTCCAGGGCCAGACTCTCGTAGCCTCTTTCACGCAGGAGTCTGAAGGTAGCTTGCAGGATAGACTTCCTCGACTGTTCATCCCGGGGCCTTCCAGGCGAACTTATCATTCCCGTACCAAGTCTCCCTTATTATGATACGCTACGGTAGCGTAACGAATCACAAAGTTATTCCACATGCTACTAATCACCACACCTACAGGGAACTCCGGCCGTCATGTTGTTAACCAGGCTATCCGCGCCGGTAAAACCGTCAGAGCTTTTGTCAGGGACGCGAGCAAGCTTCACCCGGATGTAGCTTCTCACGTCGAAGTATACGAAGGAGACCTTCAGGATGAGCGTGCCTTGCAAATGGCAGCCGAAGGAACTGAAGCGGTCTTCTACTGCATCCCGCAGTCGGGAGAGCCCGAAGACGTGAGGCGGTACTATCAATCCTTTGCAGAACCAGCAGCCCGGGCGTTGCAAGCGGCCTGCGTCAAGAGAGTCGTGACAATATCGGGAGGCAAGGGCGACCCCGACGACATCGGTCCGAGCGGCCCCCTCGCGGCAATGGAGCGGGAGTTTAACAACACCGGTGTTGCGACACGGCACGTACGTTGCGGATACTTCATGGAAAACTTCCTTTACACCGTACCGCAACTCCGGTTTCGAAATTCGTTTTCCCTGCCGGTATCAGCCGACTATCCTATGGCGCTGATGGCGGCGGAAGATATCGGCAAGACTGCCGCCCGCTGGCTCCTCGACTCGTCTTGGGACGGGCAAGAAGGGGTTAACGTTCCGTTTGGCCAGTCCACCTCCTGCGCCTTGATTGCTGAAGTCTTTAGTGAGGTTCTCGGCAAACCCATTACATTTCTGCCAATCACCGGTGATGAATACAAGCAGATGCTGATGAAGTTTGGTGTTAGCGAGGCGATGGGACAGTCGCTTAAGGAGATGTTTGCGTCAATCCACGATGGCTCAATCGGAGACGCTACGGGAGCCGCGCACCAGGGTGGAGTCACGCTGAGAGCATGGGCAATGGATCATCTCAAGCCTGCTGTGGAAAGCCCCGACAGTTTTCATGGGTGAACGACCTCGTCACTCAGCGCGCAGTGCTACTGCCGGATCAATCGTGGCTGCCCTGCGCGCTGGCAGGTAGCTGGCAAGCGTCGCCGCGAGGATCAGCCCAGCCGACACCGCAGCATACGTCAGCGGATCGGCTGGGCTTACCTGGAACAGCAGTGCCTTCATTAGTTGTGTCAGGACAAGCGCAGTTGCCAGGCCGCACACGGCACCGACAAGAGACAGCATTAGTCCGTGGCCCACGAACAGTTTTGTGACATCGTTCAGAGGAGCGCCGAGTGCGAGACGTATTCCGATTTCCCGAGTGCGTTGCGAGACCGAATACGAAATCACTCCATAGATGCCGACGATGCCCAGAAGAAGTGCCATCGCACCCGCAATTGCCAGCAGAACCAGCGTGAACGAGGTGCGCGCAAGGGAACCATCGTAGACGGCCTGCAGCGTTCTCACGTTTGCCACTGGCAAATTCGGATTCACACTCCAGACGGCTTGCCGGATTTCCTTTAGCAGTGCTGCGGATCCTGCTCTGGGCGTCCGGATCACGAACGCTACACTGCGTTGTACCCGGATTTCCTTTCGGTGATTGCCTTCCAGCAGAGGCCAGTAGGCAATAGCCGGTGCATCCTGATCTACGCCCTTATCCCGCAGGTCGGCCAGGACGCCGACTACTTCCCGCCAATCATCTGTCAGCGCCTTACGAATGCGTTTTCCGAGGGCGGCCTGTGGATCTCGCCACAACTCGCGAGCTAGATTCGCTGAGATTAGGGCCACTGGTGTTTGATTGTATGTGTCAGCCCAAGTGAAATCGCGCCCTGCGACCAGCCGGCTACCGATGGTAGAGACATAGCCCGGAGAGATGTACTTGTGCCGTCGGATTGTTGGCAGTGTTCCTTCGCGGTAGGTCTGATCCTCCACGTAAACCGCATCATTCGGACCTCCGTCCATAGGCACCGTTCTGGTTATTGCAACCGAGGAAACGCCCGGCAGTCCCTCAATCTTCCTGAGTATCTGCTCCTGAATCTGCATAGTTCGCCCTGGTTCCTTCGCTTGGGTCTCCGGAACCGAGATGCCGATCGTTTGCACGTTTTGCGCGCCGGAGAACCCTGGGTCGATGTCGTGCAGCGCCTGGAATGTGCGGATCATCAGGCCCGAACTAACCAGCAGAACAACCGCGAGCGCAACCTGAGTAATGACAAGAAAGTTCCGAGCCCGATGCCTGTCTTTGCTCTGACTTATGGAACGCCCCCCGCTTCGCAGCAGGTTCAGGAGTTCAGGATGCGCGTACTTAAACACCGGTATCAGGCCGAAGAGCAAGCCCGAGGCTACTGAAATGCCAAGCGTGAACACGACCACCACGGGATCGATCGAGACGGTGCTGACTCGCGGGAGAGGAGAAAGCCCCGACGACACGAGGAATCGCAAAGCTAGCTCGGCAAGTACCAGTCCAAGAATGCCTCCGGTAACGCTCAGGAGCAGACTCTCCGCCAGCAGCTCACGCGTGATGCGCCCCCACCTTGCACCAAGAGCCACGCGAACGGCTAGTTCCTGCTGGCGCCCATCGGCGCGGACCAGCGAGAGATTTGCAATGTTAGCGCACGCAATCAACAATACAATCCCCACCGTAGCCATCAATACCCAGAGCGTGTTGCCACTGTTGCCTACCAGGTCGTCTTTCAGGAATCGCAGGTTGGGAGCGATGCGGGCGTGGGTAAACGTATTTGCGCTGAATCCTGGGTTAGGCGGAAACTTAGCTGGCACCATCGGCAACATGCGAGCGATATCGGCGTTGGCTTGCTGGATCGTCGCGCCTTGCTTGAGCCTTGCTATGCCGCGATAGCTGAAGTTCACCTGGAATACCTTTGCGCGGTCAAACTGCAAAGGCAATAGCAAGAAGACTTCCTGATCGAGGAATTCAAAAGACGGTGGAAGAACTCCGATCACTTCAGTTGGGTTCCCGTCGATCGTAATGCTGCGACCCAGCATCGAGCGGTCCCCCCCGAAGTGGGAATTCCAATAGCCATTAGACAGAATCACCGTTGGGTTGCTGCCTGCTCCCTCGTCGACGCTACTAAAGGTACGCCCAAGGAAGGGCTGGACCTTTAGCACAGGGAGGAGACGACTTGTGACCATCAGTACGGGAACTTCCTCTGGCTCCGCATTTCCAGTGATGCTTGACGTCGAGGTACTCCACAGACTCAGGTCTTCAAACACCCGGTTCTCGTCTCTATAGGTGAAGTAAAGCGAAGGCGACATCCTCAGATCGCTGATGTTGACGCCAGCTGCGGTATGCGAAAGAGCAATCAGTCGCTCGGCCTGCGGGTAGGGCAGAGGCTTTAATAGTACGCCGCAGATCAAGCTGAAGATCGCTGTATTCGAGCCTATTCCCAATGTGAGCGTCAGCAAGCTGACGGCTGCGAAGCCTGGACTACGGCATAGCCGGCGAACCGCAAAACGCACATCGTCGAGAAACCCGCTAATCCCGTTCTCCCATCCATAGGCACGGACTCCTTCCCGGACTACAGTTACATTGCCAAGCTCCAGTTGCGCGGCCCGGCGGGCTTCTTTGGGAGAGAGTCCGCCTGCCTCTCTAGCGGCCGTGGACTCTTCGAGGTAGTGATCGACTTCGTCAGCGACATCCTGGTCCGAGGCCGCGCGATTGGTCAGTACGCCGAAGCCACGAGTCAACTGGCGCCAGAGGGACATCGGGGCTAGCCCTCTGCCTTTAGAAGACGCGCGATGGCAGATGCCCGGCGGGTCCAGTCCGCGGTCTCGACCTCCAGCTGCTTCTTACCGGCGCGCGTAAGACTATAAAACTTGGCACGGCGCGAGTTCTCGGTCACGCGCCATTCTGCATCCAGCCATCCAACCCGCTCCAGCCTCTGGAAGGCGGTAAGGAGGGATCCGGGATTGACCTTGAAGACTCCCTTCGAGACCTGTTCAATTCGTCGCGCAATGCCGAATCCGTGCATTGGCTCAAGGCTGAGAGTCTTGAGGATGAGCATGTCGAGCGTGCCCTGGATAACGTCGGTATTTTGTTCGCCCATAGCGTCCCAAAAGAGAAGTATGAGGCAACGATAACACGAACCACATCTTGGTTGTCAAGATGTGGACATCAACGGGAACGTATTGGACGTTGCCTTCCCGGGGACCTGTCTGCGCAGCCGATGTGAAGCGACTATACTCTTCCTATGCACTCGGCACGGGTTCTGGTCTACATCCTCTGGGCCTCAGTGGCGGTCACGTTTGCCCAAAATCCTCAGTATGATTTTTACCCTGAGTTTCGCCCATGGGCCCGAGAGTTACGTCGCGTGGACGCTTCGATCAAGCGGGATCAGATTCTGGAACGTTACGCGACCAAAGTTCGTACTGAGGGGATTGCTGAGACTGAGATACAGCGTCGGAGCGCTCTGCTCGGAGACTCGCGGAATCTCCTTGAGGATGATTTCTGGAATCGCTTTTTTACTCAGGGCACTTCTAACTACAACCGGGCGCCGAACGAGTTTCTTGTTGAGGTCGTTGAGGGACGAAAACCTGGGACAGCTCTTGACTACGGAATGGGAGCAGGCCGGAACGCGCTGTTCCTTGCGAAGCTGGGATGGCAAGTGTCGGGATTCGACCCGGCCGCGGAAGCCGTTTCTCTTGCGCAGAAGCAAGCAAAGGAGCTTGGACTCAAGCTCGATACGGCGACGGTTCGCGATAGCGAGTACGAGTTCGGCAAGGCACGATTTGACCTGGTCCTGTTCAGCTGGACGATGCCTGAGCCGGTCAACGCCCAACAGCTTGCGCAAAAAGTGGCAGAGTCCCTCAAGCCTGGAGGGATCGTCGTGATGGAGTGTGGCGCCGACTGGGTTGGGCGCAACGGTATGCTCAAGCTCTTCGACGGATTACAGGTTGTTCGCTACGAAATCTTGATGGCCAAATCTGATTTCTTCGATCGCGGAGAAATGGAGGTCCTGCGCCTCGTAGCCCGTAAGCCCGCGGCTTGACAGGGCGCACAGTGGCTGGAATAGGTCGCGTGATGGCTGTATCGTTTTATGTCGTGACTGCATCCGGTTTCGTAGCACGTGTTGCTTTAGTACACGCGAGGCTCACGAAGCTGCCGGTCGCCAAAGGGTCCCCTTGGCGACCGGGGGTACAGCTACGGCCTCGTCGGAAGTTGTCCCGACGCGATGGTTTGCTCTATGCGGCACGTTAGACGCCCCTCGGGCCCAGACACGGCCGTTGGAATTCGGAGATCCAGCTGATAAATCCCGGTCAGCCCGGGTGCCAGTCCTGCGAAGAATACCTCTACGGGCAGTGGCTCCCTGCCAGACTGTCCGAGCCGGCATTGCAGATCGCCCGTTACTCGTGACAGTGGATTGCCCGGTGCTGGCTGGCCCGTGGGTACCACCGGTGTCACCTCGCCAAATCCTGTACCGTACACGTGAATGACTTCACCCGCCCGAGCCGGAGAGGCCGGGCTTACAAGCGAACCGAAATCTTCATGTGCGGCCAGAACCGAGGTCGTCCGAGACGTCTGGGTCAGGAACCATTCTGGGAAGTTCGCCACAACCTTGACCACACCCAAGAGTATCCACGCTGCCTCAAATGGGCTTGCCTCGTTTGCAGGCTTAAGCTTTAGTTGCACGTAATTCGGATCGGCGTCCAACGGTGCTTCCCAAGGCACTTGAACGGATGCGCCATTTGGGTCTGAAGCGAGCACAGGCCAGCTTTGCCCACCGAAACTCGCTGTTGTCGCGGGGTGTCCGGGTAGCAGGTATTGCTCCGGTCCGAATCTTGGGTCCCCTGCGCTAATGAGTCGCAATACGCTGCCGCGCGTCACATTTTGGCCGGATGGTGGGCCGTCCGTGCGTGCCAGCCCGAAAGGTGTAGTCGGAACAACCGGCGAGACTCGCCCCGTCGCGACTTCAATCCGAACGATAGCTGAACCGTCGACAATAGCAAACACCATCTTGCCGTCGCCCGACAAAATGATTTCCCGGACACTGTCAGGGAACGTTAGATCCCTGAAACCTGAACCGTCTCGCCGGAACACGCGGTAGGACGCCGCATCGCGAAGCAGCACTGCGGATCCGTCTTCTGATATGTCCAGAGGTACTTCACCCGGAGACGGTGAGATTGGAGTGATCAGTCCGGATGCGATGTCGTAAGCCACCATCCCTGATGAGATGTTCGTAATTACCACCCGAGCATCTGAACTCAGCAGAATGGGACCAGCATTGGGAAGCCCGGACAGCGGCTTCGTTTCCGTGGGACGAAACGGGTCAAAGCCAGGCCGCCACAACTCGAAGCCGCCTGGAACCCGCCGCACGGTTGAGCCATCATCCGCCACAGGCCGGGAACCACTTACTGCCAGCTTCGATAACGAGGAGACAACCGATTGTCCGGTGCGAACATTTACCCAGGCTACGTCCGGGCTAAACTCTACTCCCCAGAGTCGGGAACTCTGGGCTAGCGCGTAGCGCCCATTCGCGCTTAAGCGAGCGGACCCGGGGAACTTGTTTTCTGTTCCGTCCGCGAATCGAACTGTGGTTTCCCACCGCTCAACAGTGACGGCACATGGTGTCCCAAAACTGCAATCTTTCTGCCCCACAAACGATACTATCTGGCCATCGGACGATAACGATGGCCGAAGCAAGTGATAGGGCTCGCTACCATCCCAGGTTCTTTGGTGGACGGACGAGAAACGGCCCGCAGGGCGCTGAGCGAGGAGCCGCACACTATCCTTTTCGGTCCAAGAGAAGATCTTCTCCCAGGCAACCTGGCCGGCAACGCCTCGCAACTGCAGTGGCGAGGAAAACACCAGCATCGAACCGTCCCGATTCGTGCTTAGCCCAGAAAACGCGTTAGGCTGGAAACTCTGGCTTAGATCAGGGATCTGGGCAGCGGTGACGCTTACAGCAGCGATTAGCAAAAAAGTACTCTTCACAACAGATAGGTGGTGCAATCCGGATGCCATGCACCATCGGCAAATACCTGGCCCTAAATGGAATGCGACTGGATTTGCTGTGTCAACCCGCTACGTAAGATGGACTGGGCGGGCCTTTAGACACCGAAGTCAGTCCGGGGGGCGCCGAGCAGTAAGTCGTCCGCAGGTCTCTTCCATTTGACGAACATGACGCTCTACGTGGGCACCGAGGAACAGGATCCACTGATACCCGTCGAGGGTCCCTAGCATTGGGTGAGGCGCGGTATGTGCTCGCAACGGTAGCTCTGTGTCATTCACAAACGCGATCGTGGCCCCGCGGTGCCGGCGGAATTCTTCCAGTAACGCAAACCGGTCGGGCCAGCGGTTCGCAGGATGCAGTGGCTCCGGGGCTTCCATCCTTCTCCGACCTGGCGTGCGATCCGGCACGCGTTTCAGAATCAGGGCGTCCACTCGTTCCCGGTCTTCGACGCTGACTGCGGTTCCCGCTGGAGAAAGCCTGGTTCGTAGCATCCTGGCAATGCGGCTCTCCGTTAAAACCATGTGTTCGGAGATTTGCGCGGGACTCCAGACTGCCTCGGCTGGGGTTGCTTGCCATTCTTCGTCTGTAAGAGACTCCACAGTATCCGCAAAGCGTCTCGCAGTGGTTTCCAGATAGTTAACCAGATACTCGCGTTCGGTGCTGCTCAGCTGTTCGGACATCGACACATCAGTATAAATCCGGCCAGACCTGTCCCATAAGCGGACACGCCAGCAAACCGCCGATATCCCAAAAATTCTCTAAACGCCTGTATCTTCGCCAGATTCCCATTCAAAGTGCCGTGGCCTCACCCGTGCCATACAAGAAAAGACAGCCTATGGACGTTCCAAGAACAGGCGCAGCAAAAGGGCGGATGATCCGCCGCGCGATCTACGTTGGCGCAGCGATAATATGCATTCCTCTCATTACCTGGGGCCTCGGCAAAATGAAGCCGGCGGCGCCCACCGTGGATACCGCGCCCTGGATTGACGCAGTCAAACGCGGGGAGATGGTCCGGAATGTTCGCGGGCTTGGCACGCTCGTTCCGGAAGAGATCCTCTGGCTCCCGGCGTTAACCGATGGACGGATAGAAAAGATCCGGCTTCGTCCTGGCGC
>JACMLA010000863.1 GCA_014379815.1 Bryobacteraceae bacterium
AACAATCCCGATGCCAGCAGCTTTGCCTGGGCTGCGTCGAAATCGGCCCTGGTAACTTGCTGACCCGGCTGCAGACCGCTCATGCGAATGATCTCCGCTTCAGCAAGCTGCTGATTACCCGTGACGCGGATAGTTTCCAGCGGAAATGGCAGGGAGGGATCGACGACAACGGTCTTCGCTGGAGCGGAGGTTGTTTTAGCCGGAGGCGCTGGTTTTCTACGGGAAGTTTGCGCAGGGCATAGCAGCATCCCTAATGACAAAGCCAGAGCGATCGAGCGTACCACTTGCACGATTGTACGACGCCGGTGCCTGGCAGAGCCGTTGCATCTATAATGCAGCGAGCCTCATGCGAACCGTCATCCGCCTCCTGATCCTCCTGATTTCCGCGCTGGTTTCCACGCTTCCTGGCACAGCTCAGAAGCGCGCGGTGACAGACGCGGAAGTGGACCGGGTCCATCGGGCCTTGATGATTGTCGACACGCACAATGACACGACGATGAAGGTGCTCGATGGATATGACGTGGCCACCGACCGGCCGTCCGGCAGCACAGACTTACAAAAGTTGCGCACAGGCAACGCAGGAGCTGTCTTCTTTGCTGCCTACGTCCCGGCGAAATTCGCGCGAACCGGGGGCTCAGCCGCGTACTGCAGGAAAGCCATCGAAGCGATCCGAAACGATATCGTCGGCAAGCATCCTGGCGATTTTCTTCTTGCCCGTACTGCAGCCGAAATAGAATCCGCACGCAAGGCCGGCAAAATCGCAGCGCTGATCGGAATCGAAGGCGGCCATGCCATTGAAGACAGCCTCGACAAGCTCTGGGACTTTTACCGCATAGGAGCGCGCTATATGACGCTGACCCATACCAATACGAACAATTGGGCCGACTCGTCGGGCGACAAACCACGTCATGGAGGTCTGAACGATCTGGGTCGCAAGGTGGTGTCGGAGATGAACCGGATCGGGATGATCGTCGATATCTCCCATGTCTCGGACGACACGTTTCGCGACGTCCTCGAAGTCAGTCGGGCCCCTGTTTTTGCGTCTCACTCCTCCTGCCGGGCAATCAGTCAGGCTAAGCGAAACATGACCGATGACATGCTGCGCGCTCTGGGCGCAAAGGGAGGCGTGATCCAGATTAACTTCGCCTGCAGCTTCCTCAACGACGCGGTGCGTAAAGATCGACCGCGGGAGAAAAACCTGATCTTCAAGAAGTATGGTGACGACATGGACGCCCTGCGAGCCGACATGGAGCGAGGATTCAAGAGGGCAACTCTTGCCGACGTTGTCGCGCACATCCAGCATGCCGTCAGAATCGCGGGCCTCGACCACGTCGGCATTGGAAGCGACTTCGATGGTATCGACTGCACGCCCGTAGGCCTGGAAGATTACAGCAAGTTCCCCGCCCTGACTCGCGCCTTGCTCGAAGAGGGCTACTCGGCCGATGACATCCGGAAAATCTATGGCGGGAATACACTCAGGCTGATGCGGGAGGTGGAGCAAACCGCACGATCAAGCCAGGCGAAAAACTGATTCGCCGCCTACAATCGTCTCGACAACCTCGACGCGCTTCTCCGCTTCATGCCAGCGGAACAGGACAAGGTCCGCACGATCCCCGGCAGACAATCCCCGCTGTCTCCCGCCAATGCGGCCAACCCTCGCAGGGTTGCGCGTAGCCATTGTCAGCGCTTCGATCAGCCCAATACCGCCCATGCGCATCACGTTGCCAATCGCGTCATCCATGCGCAGTGCAGAGCCTGCCAAACGGTCACCTCCCAGCAGTACGACACGACCATCTCTGGTGAGTTCGACCTCAACTTCTCCCAGCGAGTACGGTCCCGGTTCGGCCATCGCGGGCATGGAAGCATCGGTCACGAGCACCGCACGGGCGATAGTCTTCGCGCGCAGAGCTACCTTGAGGAACGCCGGTCCCAGATGGATCCCATCTACGATGAACCCTGCCGCCAGCCGGTCCTCGGCAAGCTGCTCCCAGATGTAGTTGGGATGCCGGCGCATCTCCGCGTGGGCCCCGTTGCCAATGTGGGTGGACATGGTTGCTCCGGCGCGAACCGCATCCTGAATCTGATCGCTGGAAGCTTTGGTATGGCCAATGCTCGCGACGACTCCGTCCCGCACGATGTGTTCGATATAGGATGGCGCGTCCGGCCATTCCGGGGAAAGCGTGATGATCCGCACGTCGCCGTCTGCCGCTTCCTGCATGCGCCGATACTCTTCCAGATCGGGGGGACGCACGAATGCCCTGGGGTGCGCTCCTCGAGGTCCATCCTCCGGGCTGATATGGGGTCCCTCGACGTGGAAGGCTTCAATAGAAGGGATCGTACGCCTCGCGCGTGCAAGGTTACGCAGCGAGCCATGCATGTTCTCTTCCGAACCGGTAATCACAGTCGGATAGAAGCGCCCGGTGCCGGTCGAATGCAAAACAGAAGCGGAGCGGGCGATTTCTTCCAGCGGCGTGAGCGGGCTGTTGTAGTCGACCGCAGCGTACCCATTTACCTGCAGATCGATCCACGCCGGCGCGATGAACAGAGCATCGGGCACGGGATCGATCAGTGTGTCCACCGATCGGATTACCGCGCCGAAACTCAAATCGAGGTACTGGCCGGACGCCGGATCGTAACCAACTCGTCTGAACATTTAGGTCACCTGCTGATTTATCCACACGATTCAAACAGGCAGTAGCCGGTACTGCGATGAAAACGCGTGTAGATAAAGCTGTCGATAAGTGCCCCGAAGTCGTGCTTTTCTCATGGACGCACGAACCCCGGACTGCTACTAATACTGAAGATCCTGACGGGCACGCAATCGGAATGATCTCGGGGGAGGTAACCCGGTAGCGTGCCCTGCAAGGATCGTACAGCGACTTAGTGACTAACCTCCACGGGCTTCCGTATTCCTACCGGTGTCAGCCAGCCAAACCGGTCCGGAAGGACCCCATTGACGATGCCGAAGAACTCCCTCTGTAGTCGCTCCGTGATCGGACCCCGGCGGCCCTCACCGACCTGGATCCGGTCCACGGAACGAATCGGCGTAACCTCAGCCGCAGTTCCCGTGAAGAAGACCTCATCGGCAATGTAGAGCATCTCGCGGGGAATGATTGTTTCCACGATCGGGATGCCGATGTCGCGGGCAATCTGGAGCACACTGTCGCGCGTGATGCCAGGCAGAACGGAGGCACCGAGCGGCGGAGTGTGCAGGTTGCCATCCCGGATCACAAACATGTTCTCGCCGGATCCCTCGCTGATGTAGCCCTGTGTGTCCAGAGCAATTCCCTCGGCATAGCCATTGATCTCGGCTTCCATACGAATCAGCTGAGAGTTCAAGTAGTTGCCACCCGCCTTCGACAGTGCGGGAAGTGTGTTGGGAGCGATACGGTTCCAGCTGGAGATACAGACATCGACGCCCTGAGTCAGACCTTCCTCGCCCAGGTACTTGCCCCATTCCCAGCAGCCGATGTACGTTTCAATCGGGTTGGCTACGCCATGCACACCAAGAACTCCATACCCACGAAAGGAAATCGGCCGCACATAGCAGGAGTCGAGGCCATTTACGCCTACCGTGTCGAGGACCGCATCGCAAAGTTCATTAAGCGAGAACGGGATGTCCATACGGTAGATCTTCGCGGACTCAATCATGCGGCGCATGTGCTCGCGAAGCCGGAAAATGGCGGGGCCGTTATTTGTCTTGTAGCAACGAATTCCCTCGAACACGCTGCTGCCGTAGCTCACCACGTGGGATAACACGTGGATGTTCGCATCGCGCCAGGGAATTAGCTGACCGTTGTGCCAAATCTTGTCTGTGGGTGTCATATAGAGTGTGCTTCTCGCGAAACCTGATATTCGTGTAACCCGCGACTTCTGCAGGTCACGGTATTAGTATACTTTAACCCAGTATTTGTAACGCTTTAGGTACAGACGGCATCTTCGTGTGCGTGGAGGCAATTACGTGTCTAAGAGATTCGTTCTTCATCTCGGAATACTGATTGCAGCGGCTGCTGTATCTCAGGCGCAGGTAAAGCAGTACAAGCCAGGCTTTAATCTGTTCTCAAAAGAACAGGACGTTCAGCTCGGACGCGAAGCAGCGGCTCAGGTAGAACAGCAGATGCAAGTGGTGCGCGATGCTGAGATCCAGGGCTTCACGGAGCGGATTGGAAAGCGGCTGTCTTCCTCGTCGAAAGCAGGCGGATTTCCTTATAGCTTTAAGGTTGTGAATGAGAACAACATCAATGCGTTCGCTCTCCCGGGCGGCCCTACTTACGTTCATACAGGCCTGATCAAAGCGGCCGAGAACGAAGGTCAGCTCGCCGGTGTGATTGCCCACGAGATCTCGCACGTAGCCCTCCGCCACGGGACGAACCAGGCGTCCAAAGCTAACCTGCTGCAACTTCCCGCGATGATCGCCGGCGTCGCACTTGGGAACGGAGGTCTGCTTGGGCAATTAGCTCAAGTTGGTATAGGCCTCGGCTTTAACTCCGTACTGCTGAAGTACTCAAGAGATGCCGAGCGACAGGCAGATCTTCTAGGCGCGCAGCTAATGTCAGAGGCAGGCTACAACCCCATTGAGATGGCGCGTTTCTTTGAGAAGCTTGCCGCACAAGGCGGACAGCGCACGTCGACTTTCTTCGCCAGCCACCCGGACCCGGGTGACCGGATGCGATACATCGAGGAAGAAGTCCGCCGCCTTCCCCAGAGGAATTACGATTCCAGTGCCAGCGGTGACCTGACGCAAATTCAGTCGCGGCTTGGTAGTTTGCCTCCACCCCCAGCCAACAATCGGGCTCGCGCGGATTCGCAACCGGCAGGTCAGGGCGACCCACGTCCTACGGGACAGTTTCGCGAGTATCGCAACGGCTCATACTCGATCAGATATCCCGGCAACTGGGAAGCGTTCGGCGATCAGGGAGGCGCGGCTGTCACGTTCGCACCGCGCTCTGGACTTGTGCAGGATCGCGGTGGGAGCGTAGGTGTGGCCTACGGTGCAATGGTCAGCTATTACAATTCGCAATCCGGCGGTCGCCCAAATCTGCGCACGGATACGAACAACCTCATCGGTCAGTTGCGACAAAGCAACCCAGCAATGCAGACAGGGGGTAACCAGAAATCCACCCGGGTTGCGGGACAGACTGCTCTCGTCACGACGCTATACAATCAGTCGCCACTGGGTGGCCGCGAACTCGACATGCTGGTCACTGTCGCGCGCCCTGAAGGACTTTTGTATCTGCTCTTCATAGCACCCCAGCAGGACTTCGGCCAGCTGCAAGGCACGTTTGAAGAGATGCTGCGCAGCATGCGATTCTAAGTTGGTTTGCCAACCTTTACACGGCGGTATGAAGCGATCTTCTTCGACTTCGATGGAGTCCTTGTAGACAGCGAGCCGGTACACTGGCGTTGCTGGAATGAGATACTCTCCGCCGATTACGGCTATACCGTCTCGTGGGAAGATTTCGCAGCCAACTGTGTTGGCGTTCATGAGCGAGGCACTGTCGAGTGGTTGCGACAGCAGCGCACCCCCGAGGTTGCCTTCGACGATCTCTGGTCACAGTACGCGAGGAAGAAACAGCTCTGCCGGGATCTCATGCTCTTGAGTGGAGGCATACGGCCCGAGGTATCGGAGTTTGTCAAACAGCTCCATCCTGATTTCCTGCTCGCTGTAGTCACGTCGAGCGCCCAGGCAGAGGTGTCCCCGGTACTTGAGAACGCCGGTCTTCTGCCGCTGCTAACAGCAGCAGTGTATGGCGGGGATGTGGCCAATCTCAAGCCCGCTCCGGATCCCTACTTGCTCGCGTGCCAGCGGGCGGGCACGGCAAATGCACTGGTCGTGGAGGACTCGCACGCAGGTATGACTGCGGCTCGCGCAGCAGGGCTCGAGGTGCTCCAGATCCGAGTTCAGGCGCATCTCGTTGAGACCGTGAAGACTCACCTTGTGGTTGGATCCTAGCGGCGCGGCCCTCGGGGTACCGGGCAGACATTTAGCTCAGAGGCAATGGCCGGAGAAGTCCAGCGCTGCCGCAGGAACGCTGATCTCCTCTATCTGCGCCGCTCGGCGCTGTTCTTCTCTGGTGTCGGGAGCAGCCCCGGGAGTGCATGCGATGACCGCGCCATCTCTGCACTTGCGATATCATCGCCCCCATGTGTGACTTGAGCAGAAGGAAGATTTTGCTTGGAACTGCGGCAACCGCTGCGATGCATTCAGCCGCGCTCGGCGAGCCGCAAAGCCCAAAGCCGCCTACGGTGAATCAGGTTGATACCGTCGCCGATGGTGTGTACTTCCATCACGGCGATATTGAA
>JACMLA010000864.1 GCA_014379815.1 Bryobacteraceae bacterium
CCGCGATCTGTCCCAAACATCATCAGCGCTGTCACCGCCGCCAGCTGGAACGTTCCCAGATTCCCGGGCGCGGCCGGCACCACTGCCGCCAAACGCAAAATCACAGTAACCACAAATGCCTGCGGAAGCGTTATCGGAATTCCATAACCCTGCGTCAGAGCATAGATCGGTACCACTTGCAAAAGAAGGTAGGGCAGACTCGCAAGCGCGGAGTAATAGAGATACCGCGAGTGCCCAATCAGGTTGAGGTCCTCAAGCAGGATGTTCAACTTGCTCAGCAGGCGGTTCCCGGCAAACAGCGACCTCGTCTTATCCTTGAAGAACATCGCTGCCCACAATAAGCCCGCCGCGATGAGCACGAAGATCGCAAGCACCTCCGCGCCGTAGATGTAGTTCGAGTCAACCGGAGCGATCTGGGTCGCGACCAGGACACACAGAATCAGCCAGATTCCATCGAAGACGCGTTCGATCAGAGCCGAAGAGATCGCCACAGAAAGTGGAAGGCCGCTCCAGCGCGCCATCAGATAACAGCGAATGATCTCGCCGGTCCTAAGTGGCAGAACCTCGTTCGCAAAAAGCCCGACGTAGATCGCCCGGATCGAGCGCTTGTACGGTATCAGCGCCACCGGACGAAGTAGCAGGCTCCAGCGCCAGCCCTGCAGGACGTAGACGAGAATGTCCGCAAGCGCCGCAATCGCCACCCAGCCCCAGTTCATTTCCTTGATCTCTTCCAGCAGTTTCTCCGGCTCGAAATGCGGAAGAACCATCGCGAGACATGCGACCGAGACGGCCATCGCCAGAACCAGCAATACTTTCTGGGCTGTTGTTGTTTTGCGCCGCGGTGCGGCGGTCCCGGTTGTTACAGAGGTATCCAACTCACCATGATAAAAGATGTCACCAGCCTGATGTGTCATCTCATGGTTACAAAGCCGTTATCGTCTGATTTGCAACGAAAAATCGTCCTCGCGGTGATACGATCAGAGTTTCAACTACATGGCGAAACTTTCGATCCGTGACCTGGACCTGCGTGACAAGCGCGTGTTCATCCGAGTAGACTTCAACGTGCCACTGGCAGCCGGTGGTCAGGAAATCACCAGCGACAAACGAATCCGTGCCTCCATCCCCACTATCCAGTACGCTCTCGATCAGGGTGCGGCTGTCATTCTGGCCAGCCATCTGGGTCGCCCGAAAGGTAAGCCGAATGCCGAGATGAGCCTCAAGCCAGTTGGCGTCAAACTGCACGAACTTCTGGGACGGCCCGTTGCGATGGCCCCCGATTGCGTTGGCCCGGAAGTCGAAGCAATGAAGCCGCAACCAGGAGAGGTTCTCCTGCTTGAGAATCTCCGGTTCCACAGTCAGGAAGAAGCCAACGATCCGGAGTTTTCCCGAACGCTGGCGGCGCTCTGCGATTTGTACGTGAACGACGCGTTCGGTTCCGCGCATCGAGCTCACGCCTCTACCGTCGGGATGATCGAATTCGTCCCTACAGCAGCCGCCGGGTTGTTGATGGAGAAGGAACTGGACTATCTGGGCAAAGCCATCTCCGATCCGGATCGGCCCTGCGTCGCCCTACTTGGCGGAGCCAAGGTATCGGACAAGATCGAAGTCATCCAGAACATGCTCAAGGTCGTCGACAAGCTTCTGATCGGTGGTGCGATGGCCTACACTTTCATGAAAGCTAAGGGCGAGGAGACAGGCACATCTCTGGTCGAGAACGACAAAGTCGAACTCGCTAAAGAACTGCTTGGGTCCACTGGGCAGAAGCTGATGCTCCCCTCCGATCACGCAATCTCCCCCGAATTCAAAGGCGGCGGTGAGCCAGTCTACAGCGCAACCATACCGGCTGGGCAGATGGCTCTCGATATCGGACCCGAGACGGTCGACGAGTACAGCGCAATCATCACGGCCTCGAAAACCGTAATCTGGAACGGTCCGATGGGTGTCTTTGAGCAGCCTCCCTTCGACCGCGGTACCGTCGCTCTCGCCAAAGCTGTCGCGGCTTCCGGAGCCACCTCAATCGTCGGTGGTGGCGACTCGGAAAAAGCCATCAAATCCGCCGGCGTCTCGAACCAGATCACTCACGTATCCACCGGCGGAGGGGCATCCCTCGAGTTTCTGTCCGGCATCGAATTGCCAGGTGTCGCAGCGCTAACGGATAAATAGTTGCGTTCCGTTTTTCTGGTTTCCCGCCGCATCGCCGAAACCATGTGGTGGCTCGGGCCACTCCTGATCTGTCTCGCAATCTACTGGTACGGTCTAAAAGTCTGGTTCCAGATGGACGACTTCGCGTGGCTGAACCTGGCAACGCGGATTCACGACGGCCAGTCTTTCCTCGATGCCATGTTCCGTCCTCTGGCCCAGGGAACCATCAGGCCTCTCAGCGAGCGCCTCTTCTTCTTCATCGGATTCCAGATTGCCGGCATGGAGTCGGCACCTGTGTTGCGAGCCGTTGTCTTCGCGACGCAGTGCGCCAACCTTGTGCTGCTAGCCCTGCTCACCCGCAAGCTGACCGGTTCCCGTATCGCCGGTTTTGCCGCGCCGGCCCTCTGGATCTGCAACAGCAATCTCTACGTCCCAATGGCCTGGACCGCTTCCTACAACCAGATTCTCTGTTCTTTCTTTTTGCTTCTTGCTCTGCTCTTCTGGATCCGGTTTATCGAAACCCGTAAGTGGCTCTGGTACTGGCTGCAGCTTCTCGTCTTCATCATTGGATTTGGAGCTCTGGAACTAAACGTCGTTTACCCCGCCATCGCCGCCCTCTACGCGTTCTGTTTTGCGAGGCAGCACCTCATCCACACAGTTCCGCTGTTTGCGATTTCGGCGGCCTATACCTTTGTGCACCGGGCCTTCGCTCCTGTCCAGAGCACCGAGATCTATCGTATGTATTTCGATGGAAGTCTCGCAGCTTCCCTCCTGACTTACCTGCGCTGGACGTTTGGAGTCGAACGTTACGCCACCTTCAAAGGCTGGCTCGTGTGGCCACATCAGGCCATCGAACTACTCGTCGGACTTTCGCTGCTGGTCTTCGTGATCGTGATGCTGCGTCGGCGGCAGTGGCTGGCGCTGTTTGCCACCGGGTGGTTCTTCATCGTGCTCGCTCCGGTTCTGCCCCTGCGCAATCACGTAACGGATTACTACCTGACGATCCCCGTTATAGGCTTGGCGATTCTCGGCGGGTGGGCCCTCAGCAAGGCATACCAGCGGGGGCCAGTCTGGTTTACCGCCGCGCTCCTGCTCGCGTTGATCTACATGGTTCCCTCCGCGGCAATGGCTCGCGGCATGACGATCCAGTACTACATGACATCCAGTAAAGTTCGGACTTTCGTCCGCAGCGTCGCCCGCGCACATCAACTGCATCCAAAACAGACCATTGTGGTTCGTCACGTTGGGGACGATATGTTCTGGGCCGCCTGGTGGGATAACCCATTCCAGATCTTCGGCAGAAAGAAGATTTTCGTGGCAGCCGATGACGAAGCGCACATCGTCCCATTCGCGGAAATAGGATCGCTCTCGCGACACTTCCTTTCTGAGCAGGAAACGCTGGCTGGAATGAGAACTCGCGAACTGGTCGTGTACGAACTGCTGCCCGAGGGTCGCCTCCGCAACGTGTCCGAGGTCTACCGGGAAACGCTGGCGCGCGACGAGCATCTCTCCATACCGAAGTACATCGGTTTCGGTCCCAAAGAAAGCGAAGTCTTTTTGCGCGAAGGCTGGTGGGAGCCGGAGGGTAACTTCCGCTGGACGAGCGGAAGATCTACCTTCGTGATTCGTGGTCACCAGACCGCAAAAGGACAACTCGTCATCGCCGGGTCCTGCCCTCCTCAGCACATGGCCAAAGGACCACTCCAGCTAACTGTCTCGGTTGACAATCAAAAGCTGCCGGTTTCAAAGATTACATCCGGCTCGTTGAGTTTCGAGTTTCGCTATCCCATGCCCGCGTCGGCTTTGGGTCGCCCCTCCGTGCTCGTGTCGCTGGAAGTTGACAGGACACTGGAAATCCCAGGCGACAAACGCCTGCTGGGCCTCATCATTGCAAGCGCGGAAGTAGTCCACTAAATCCGGCACCTCACAGTAAGCTCGCAAATACTTCGGTCGGGCGTAGTCCAAACCGCAGTCCAAACCACAGATGGCTTACAAGCAGATTGGCTCCTATGGCGTTATCGGCGACATGCATTCGGTGGCGCTCGTCGGAACAGATGGATCGATTGACTGGCTCTGCCTGCCGCGCTTCGATTCGCCCAGCGTCTTCGGTCGCATCCTCGATGACCAGAAAGGCGGCTTCTTTCAGCTCAAGCCTGTCTGGGATTGCCATCAGAAGCAGATGTATCTGGCCGATACGAACGTTCTGTTGACGCGTTTCCTCAGTCCGAAAGGGCTGGCTGAGGTAACCGACTTCATGCCAATCCGTCCCGCTTCCGGCGGTCTCACTGAGCAGCGGGGTCACCAGTTGGTTCGTATCGCACGCGCCATTCGCGAACCTGTTACCTTCCGGCTGGAGTGCCGCCCGGCTTTCGACTACGCTCGCGCAACCCACACAATCCGGCGCGAGGAAGGCGGCGTCATCTTCGAGAGTCAGAACAGCAGCTTCGGATTGCTATGTCCCGCCGACTTCCGGATCGAAGATAACGGGGTCGTTGCCGAATTCACGCTGCAGCCCAACGAAAGCATGACTATTGCTCTGCGCCACGATGAAAATCAGTGCGATTGCAACTTGCTGGAGGCTCCACTCGACGGAGAGCAGTTGCAGGCAGAGACCGTTAGATTCTGGCGGGGATGGATGGCCAGGTGCCGGTATCGGGGCAGGTGGCGTGAGATGGTCAACCGATCCGCGCTCGTGCTCAAGTTGCTCACCTATCAGCCAAGCGGCGCCATCGTAGCCGCCGCGACAACCAGCCTTCCTGAATCCATTGGCAGCGTACGAAACTGGGATTACCGTTTCACCTGGGTCCGCGATGCGGCATTCTCGGTCTACGCTTTGATGCGTCTGGGGTACACCGAAGAGGCTGCGGCCTTTGAGCACTTCATGCATCAGCGAACGCTGGAGGGCGGTTCCGAGTTCGGCCCCCTGTATGTGATGTACGGAATCGATGGCCGTCACAATCTGGAAGAATACACACTCGATCATCTCGACGGTTACATGGGATCGAAGCCGGTGAGGATCGGGAATGGAGCGTCAACCCACCTGCAACTCGACGTCTATGGCGAGTTGATGGATTCGATTTACCTGCACGATAAGTACGGCACGCAGGTCTCGTGGGACGTCTGGCAGCAGATCGAAAGGATGCTCGACTGGCTTGCAGATGCGTGGAACCAGCCCGACCGGAGCATCTGGGAAGTGCGCGGTGGCATGCAGCACTTCACGTACTCAAAACTACAGTGCTGGGTTGCTTTCGACCGGGGTATTCGCTTAGCAGCCAAGCGGTCCCTGCCAACTTCCGGGAAACGGTGGGCCGAGGAACGCGACAACATCTACCGCTCCATCATGGACCACAGCTGGAACGAAGAAAAAAAGGCATTCACGCAGTTCGACGGATCCGATGCCGTGGACGCGAGCACGCTTCTCATGCCTCTAATGCTGTTCATCGGCCCGAAAGACCCCCGGATGCTTTCCACTCTCGAGCTAATAGAAAAGGATCTCACCGCCGACGCACTGGTCTACCGCTACAAAATCGGCTCAGCGGCAGAAGACGGGTTACCAGGAGAAGAAGGCACATTCAGCATCTGTTCCTTCTGGCTAGTGGAAGCTCTAACCCGAGCTGGCAAGACGGAGCAAGCGCAGCTAATCTTCGAAAAGATGCTGACCTACGCGAATCATCTAGGTCTGTACTCCGAGCAAATAAGCTCAGCCGGCGATCCTCTAGGCAACTTCCCCCAGGCCTTCACGCACCTGGGCCTGATCAGCGCAGCCTTCAATCTGAATCGCGCGCTAGGAGGCGATGCCAGCGACTAGCGGTGTCGATTAGAGATCAGCTAAAAAGCAGAGATCAACCAAAAAGGGGCAGAGAATCACTTCAAGGCAGAGAATCACCTAAAGCAGAGATCAGCTAAAAAGCAGAGATCAGCAAAAAGTGGAAATCACTCAGAAGGCAATCAGAGGTGGGGCAGGCGTCCACGCCTGCGGTGGGTCTCCAGACCCACCTCTAGCGCGCTACCTACAAAGTAAGTCCGCCATCAATAGTGAGCACTTGCCCGGTAATGTAGCTATCCGGCTCCATCAGAAAACGCACGGCACGCGCCACATCTTCTGCGCGGCCAAAGCGCGGGATCGAGCCATCCTCCAGATACTTATCGTATTTTCCCGAAGCAATACTAGCCTCCGCCATGCCAGCCTGATTCACTCCAGGGCAGATGACGTTGACACGGATATTTGCCGCTCCCCGACACTCTTTCGCAAGGATGCGTCCCGCGTGCAACAGAGCTGCCTTCTGAGCGGCATATGCCGTCGAACCCGCAAACAGCGCAGCAGCCTGCATGGTGGATATCAGAACGATTGCCCCCGGCACCCCGAGCGACTTCATGCGCTCCGCAGCTTCCCTCGCAAGCAGCACCGGAGCCAGAAAATTAATCTCATGCGAGCGCCGGTATACAGCCTCGTCCGATCCACGCGCGGGTTCACCGGTGAAAATGGCGAGCCCGTACAACTCCGACACCGCGTCCAGCAGCCGTACCCGGTCCGAGGCTTGCAGTAAGTCTGCCTGGACAGCCTCGCCAGCCCCAACCGCACCCGCTCGCGCCGAGTTGGCTTTATAGCTGAAAACAACGCGAAAGTCCTTGGACAGAACTCGCACGGCCTCCGAGCCAAGTCCGCCCGAACCACCCGCAACAATCACCTCACGCATGCGCTGCTTCGTCCTTCCGGAGCAGCACGTAACCCGACGCAACAATCACAAGGAACAGAGTCAATATCTCGGAATCCCCAAGGTTATGCTCGAACAATCCCTCGACCAGCAAACCGATAATCGCAGCGACAGACCCATGAAGGGCGGCTCGCCGAAATGCGTCGTCGACAACAATCTTCCGGGCTCCGATGACGAAATCGCGGATTACCCGCACGATTAGCCAGAGAAAGACCAGCAGTACCGGGATTCCCCGTTCCGCCGCGTACTGCAGGTATAGGTTATGCAGATGCCCGTAAAAACCGGAAGGTAAAGGTCGCGTAACATCCGAAGGCAGGTAACGCGCAAACTGGCGTCCAGGCATCTCCGGGCCAAGTCCAAACCAGGGATGCGCGCGGACCATCTCCACGCCCGTGCGAGCCGTAATGCGGCGGTGCTCATTAGAGTCACTCGTTCCATGAGGCTTGTAGAGCGAAGTCACACGTTCCTGCAATGAAGCCGGTGCAATAAACCAAATGACAGCAAGCAGCGGTGGCACCAGCAACAGAAGACCCGGCCTCCACGCGGCGATGAGATAGCAGACTCCGGCAATCGTTCCAAGCCAGACGCTACGGGTCCACGCAACACCGATGGAAGCACCGATAATGCAAAGAGCTCCCAGCCAAAGGAAGCGTCTGGTACGGAACGCGCCGAAGATCAGGAGACTAGTAAGCATAAGTCCCACAATCATCTGTTCCGCACTAAACGTCATCCAGTGACTCATAAAGCCTGTCACTCTGCTGCCGACATAGGCTAGATAAAAATCCTGCCGTGCAGCAACGGTGTCTGACCACTTCCGCGAGAACTGCACAAAAGCCCAGCCCGCGCTGCCGGTAGCCAGCAACACCCACCCGAAGTAAATTGTTCTAACCTGTTCCGCGGAACGGATCGCCGTGTACAGGACCGGAAGCATAGCAAAAACATAAAACTTCTTAACCTGAGGAAGACCCACGCGAGGCTCCTCCGAAAGCGCCACAGCCAGCAAGGTCCCACCGAGAAACAAAATTAAGGGAAGGGCAACCGGTGGCATAGCAGCTTTCTGCCACTGAAGAAGCAAAAGCAAAATAGCGACTCCAAGCAAAATCTGGGAAACCGCATTCGAAAACAGGGGCGCAACAGCAGCGGCCATGACCACAAAAGGCAAAAGATGTGTCACGCCCCGCGAAAGATTTACCAAGCCCCCCAGTGTACCGAATCAGCCTCCAACGGGCTCTGGCGGTGCTAACACAGGTCGAACCTGAGTTTCGGCAAGCCCTGTTGCGTGAAGGAATCGAATGCATCGTTAACGGCGATCTTGCAACCGGCAAAGCGGTTTTGCGCGACTACGTCAACACAGCTGCAGGGTTTCAGGATTTGGAGAAGCGGACCCACATCCCAGCGAAAAGTCACATGCGGATGTTAGGTCTGGACGATTCGATACCTTGCCGGATACCTGCTCAACCAACTCACAGCCAGTCCACTCGATATCGCTATCCACTGCTCTCGGTTCTGCTACGCCGAGGCTCCCCACGACTTGATTCCTTCACCGGCGTATCAGCCGGAAACGCTTCCTTGCATACAAAAATACTTGCACCGCTGCGACGGCGCGTTCCCAAACCAAACCCGCCCTTGCCGGTCAACCTCCGCTTTTCCGGATAGAGGAATTGTGCTTGACAACGAATCAAATGCGATACAAGATTCCAGCGAACGGGGAAGTGCGTTCATTGCCCGTGTCTCACCTCAGGGGTTCAACCCAAAATCCGCGTTCATCGGCGTTAATCAGCGGCCAATACTCCTTCACCCGCCGGCTGAGGTGGGTCGGAGATCTTGAATCGATGGACGATCCGTTTCCACTCGACTTTTGGCTTTTGGAAATTGACCAGAATACACAAGGTCCTTCCAGAGGCTCGCAGATAGTTCAGACATTGCGCGGTATGTTCGCCGGCAAGGCGTTCCACACACTTCAACTCAATCACAAGTAGGTCTTCAACAAGAATGTCGGCAAAGTATTCTCCCACGCAGCGACCTTTATAAGTCACTGGAAACGAGGCTTGCGCGGTAGCCCGAATACCACGAAGGCCAAGCTCTCTAAGCAGAGCGCGTTCGTACACTTTCTCAAGGAACCCAGAGCCCAGAGTATTGGAGACTTCAAATACAGCGCTTAGCACCCGCTCGGTCAACAAATCAAAATCTGCGTTCATTAGCGGCCACTATTCCCGTGCCGTTCCTGACCGATACCTCTCACAACAATGCCAGCCGCCGATCAACACCGATCGAACCCGAAACCCAAGAAACCAGGCCGCCCCAAAACCCGTTGACGCGCCACTTTAAGCCACTTTCATTGGCAAATCCACCAATCCACACCCCAAAAGCTTGACACCCC